>NZ_JAHDIG010000040.1 GCF_020630935.1 Bernardetia sp. | reverse complement strand
TATTTCCATCCTCCACTAGAATTTGATTGATATTTACATTATTATAATCTGTAAAGTCGGATGTGAAGGTCAAGTTTTTATCTACAACTACATTTTCTGGGTAGTTTCTAGCTACAGTCGGCTTTACAGTTTGTCCTACTAGTGCTGCATCCACTGCTTGTTGAATAGTTGGATAAAAAATCCCTGTTTCCACTATCAAAACATCGCCAGAAGATCCCTTGTTACCCTGTAAATCAAAGGTATAAGGTGATGCATCACAATCACTATTTCGTATAGTTAAAGTAGCATTTCGCACTCCAACAGCAGATGGAGTAAATACTATATTGAAAGTAACATCATTTCCTGTATCTATTATTTGTTTCGTACAATCAAAACCCGTTAATACAAAATCACTCGCATTAGCACCACTAACTTCAATAGAATATACATATAGTTTAGCACCACCTGTATTACGAATAGTGAAAGTATGAGTATCTGAAGTAGCAACCGTGCCAAAGTCAGTGTCATCACTTGTATCAGGTGTTATATCTCCATTTGTTATAGAAACTGAGTTACCTAGAACATCAATTTGAGTAGGTGTTGTTGGTGTAGTGCCAGCTATATCATTAGTAGTAGAAAGCCAGTTGGATGCACTACCATTAAGATTAAAGTTATTTAATGTGCCATCATTACCAGATACTGTAACATCATCTAAGGAAGTGATAGTAGCATTATTTCCTCCTGCCACTCCTTGATTAAAATTATAGTAGGTAACCAAGCCTGTTTCATTACCTACAAGTTCATTAGACATATTACTTTGAATTTGCTCACAAGTACGAACTGTATTCCAAATACGCATATCATCCAACAACCCATCGGCATATCGGCTATTAGCTCTTGGTTTACCAATATGCTGTGTAGTCGGAGTATGATTTTGGAAAGTTTTTAAGGACATATCTTCTTCAGCAATTAGAGCTCCATTCAAATATAGCTTAGCAAAACCATTTCTATCATAGGTAGCAGCATAATGATACCACGTATTAGGACAAAGAGCAACAACTAAATTCAGAAACACAGAACTAGAGCCATTATTCCCATTTTGATAGAAAAATCGTACTTCTCCATTTTCTATACCCGTATTTACCTCTAAAAAGTTTGAAAAATCCCCATATCCATCATGAGCAGCAACTCCATTGGTAAAGTAAAAAGGAATCTGAGCAGAATTTACGCTTCCAGTATTAAACCAATATTCTATTGTTCCTACATTAGGATTTGCAGTTACAGGAGTATTTATATAATCATTTGAACCATCAAAATCTAATACCTTACCTGTAGGTGTTGGAGCAGTTGTACCATTTCCTTGTACAGCAAAATCGTAAACTCCTTCATCACAGTCATCGTTGTTTACAGTAATAGTAGCTGTTCTGATTCCTGTAGCTGTGGGAGTAAATGTTACATCAAAGGTTATATTTCCACTTCCAGAGACAGTATTAGGTAAAGTAATATTACTTACTACAAATTCAGTGTTATTTGTTCCACCAACTACTATACTTGAAACAGTTAAGTCTGCTCCTCCTGTATTTTGGATAGTATAAGTTTTAGTAATTGAAGAACCTGTGTTTACACTTCCAAAGTCAGTATCATCTACAGTATTTGGTGTAGCATCACCATCTGCTATATCTGTGTTATTACCTTGAGTATTAATTTCTGCTTGTGGTGTTGGTACAGTTCCACTAACTCCATTTGCTGTTCCATCTATCCAATTAGAGGTAGTTCCTGTAAGGGCAAAATTATTAAGAGTACCATCATTATTGCTAGAAGTCAAATCATTTAGTGTTGTAACACCTGTATTATCTCCTCCAACAGTACCTTGATTAAAATTATAATAAGCAACAAGACCTGTTTCTGTACCACTCAATTCATTATTCATGTTTGCTTTTATCTCTGAACAGCTTCTAGCTATATTCCAAATACGAACTTCATCTATCTCCATTTGGTCAAACCTCCCAGAAATATAGCGTATATCTTTTCCAAATTGAATATGTGCATTAGGAGAATCTATAATTCCGTTAATAATACCTGTAGTTTCATCCACTAATATTCCATTTTTATATAATTTAGTACCTGAAGCATCAGATACTCCAGCAAAATGTACCCAGTCGCCTGTAGTATAACTAGCAGATGCTATACGCCAAACACCTCCATCATTGACATAAAATCCTATTCCTCCTCCGTTTGCAGCAGAGTTTTTATGCATTAACCAAACATTAGAATTCATATCATTAATGTTTGGTAATGCTTGTCCAATTGAAGCCCCCACCACTAAAGAGACAGGTCGAACCCACCATTCTACTGTAATAGCACTACTAAAACCTGTAAAAGGTGTATCAATGTCTACAAAATCATTAACACCATCAAAATCTAGTGCAGTTGCTGGTGTAGTAGGCGTACAACTTGCAGGTGCAGTGAAAGCATTGGTTTCTGTAAATGTACAACCTGCATCAGCAGAGAAAACAGCTACTACATCTACTGAATTTCCATCGGCTGTAAGTCCTGTAAGAGTTACTGTTTGAGGGCTAGAAGTGATAGCAAATGTTTGTCCATTGACATTCAATGTGCCACTTGCAGGAGCATTTGAATATGTAACTGTTATTTCTTGCGTATAAGTATTAGAAGCTGGAACACAAGCTGTTTGAGTTCCTGCACTTATGGCTGTAATAGAACACGTTGCTGCACTTTGTACTGTAACAGAATAATCTTCTCCTTGTCCATATTGCCCAGCAGAACAAGAACTTATTGTACCACCTCCAGATGAAAAATCAGCCACTATCCTCATACGTAATGGTGTTCCTGTTACAGCAGTTGCAGGAATTGTAACACTAGCTGTATGATCTCCACTTCCTGAGTTTGATACTAATACTTCTTCTCCTGTATCTGTAAAATCTCCATTGTTATTATAATCTATATATGCTCTTACACGATGAGAATTAGAAGAAAAACCATTTACAGTAAGCGTATAGGTATCTCCTGCATTTACAGTTGTTCTTTGTGAGCAGGTTCTATCTACATAAGCACCTTCACTTTCTGAACCTACTGAGGATACATCTAGTGTATTAAACCTAACTCTACCTACTCCTATGGCTGAGTGTGGAGTAGAAGAAGTTGTAGTACAAGTAGCTGCTGTAGGTAGCGAACCACTAGGAGCAGTGCCTCCTAAAGAAGAAATAAGTCCCCCTCTTTGTGTCTCTAAAGCTGCACGCATACGTGTTTTTTGATCATTTGTAAACTTTTCTTGACATTGTGAGTAAGACATATAATTCAAAAAAACATCTGTTCCTCCACAAGCATTTGTAGAACACTGAAAGTGATTGGCATCTTGAGGATCTGTATCACAAATTCGGTCTCCATCTGTAGTACAATCTGTATTTGTAGGACAGTTACCACTTCCTGTACTTCCTTGAAAAGTATGATAAAGGTTTAGAGCATGACCTATTTCGTGTGCCAAAGTAATATCTGCTGGGTCTAATTGAGAGGCTAACATTACTGTTCCATCTATATCTGCGCCTGCACCTGGAAAATAGGCGTACCCTGCTGTAAAAGAACCACTTGTTCCATTATTCCCATTTATTTTTTTTACTATCCAAATGTTGTAATAATCTGTATTAGACCAACGACTTAAGGCTTTAACATCTTCTTCGTTAGCACCTGGATTTACGCCAAAGTTAGTAGAAATACCATCTGCATCATAATTGGTAACTCCAGAACCATCTACTCTTACAATTCCATTTGTGGAATTACAATTAGGGTCTCTTTGAGCCAATACGAACTCTATTTCTATATCTGCGCCAGTAGCCGAATTATAAGGAGCTTGATTACGAAAGTGCTGATTTAGTCCTGCTACTAAACTCGTAATTGTAGCATCAGTAGGGTTATATACTGCACCATCAACTACAACTCCTTGAGCTTCTCCTGTATGAACAATATGAACAACTAGAGGAATCTGATATACTGTTGCTTCCGTACGTTCGGTAGCAGAGTTTTGTTTGTTTGCGATGTATTTACGCAAATCTTCTTGAAGTTTATCAAATCTAGTTTGATATTCGGGGTCTTGAGCTAGTTTGCGTTGATGAATATTGTCTGTGGCACAAGGTTCTGTGCCATTTTGAGTCGGAGAAAAATCTCCAAATTGCGAATAGGCACTCTGACTTATCAAGAACAGAAATGATAAGACAAGACCTGCTATGTAGTTTTTGTACATGGTTAAAGTAGTAGGATTAAAATAAAATAAATGCGAGTGCAGCAATCAAAAGAAGTAAATTACTTTTTGATTGAATTGCTTTGTTATTTTTTGTGGGATTAAAAAAGCTAAATAGTTGTGAAAATAACTTAATGTACTAATTTAGTACTCAAAGTTCGTGCTTTAGGTTGCATTTTCCTAATAAAAAACACAAATATTTTCTTTTAGCTTACACCTTGTTAAAGGTTTTACTAACAAAGTATAAACTGAATTTTGATAAGTGCTTCATTCTCTTTGAAAATAGGATTTTTTTTAGTTATCTTTACAATTTTTGATTTTTTACAAGTTAAACAACAGTTCAATGGCTATTTCCATAAAAAAACTTACTCCTAATTCTAATTTTGAAAACTCTCTTATAGAGGAAATCAATGATTTTCTCTTTAAGCATTTAGAACAATATGGCGACCCTAAAGCAGACATCAGAAAAGCAATGGAGTATTCGCTTTCAAAAGAAGAAGGAAAAGGAGGGTATATTTTTTATGCTACAGAAAACGAAGATGGTAATGATAAAATAGTAGGTGCAACTGTCATCAACGAAACTGGAATGAAAGATTACATTCCAGAAAATATCTTAGTTTATATTGCTGTGGATGGTTCACAGCGTGGAAAAGGAATCGGAAAAAAAATTATGGAAGAAGCCTTGAGTAGTGTAAAAGGCTCAGTTGCACTACACGTAGAGCCAGACAACCCAGCTAAAAAGCTTTATGAAAGACTAGGGTTTACTAATAAATACTTAGAAATGAGATGGAAAAACACGAATGAGTAGTTTAGGTTTTAGTAATAGGACAAGGGAGACCTTGTCCTATTACGAACTTTTTGTCTCATTGATTTAGCTTACTTTTGTCTTTCTTGTATCATCAGCAAAAACTGCTTCAAAACTTGTTTTTGATTTTTATGTCTGACAGAAAGCTCATCCAATTTGTTATAAGCATTTTCAAAATATTCATTCATTTTTTCTTCTGTCAGAGTTCGAATATTTAAGTCATTATAAATTTTTGTAACGGCTTCTACTTTTTCTGCTTCATCAAAACTAGTTTTATTTATCCATTTTTGCAGGGCAGAACTTCTTGCTTCTTTTTCTTTTTGTAAAGCTGTTAGCATCAAATAGGTTTTTTTGTTTTCTGTAATATCCCCTCCTACTCGTTTGCCAAATGTTTCTGGATTGGCGTAAACATCCAAAATATCATCATGAAGTTGAAAACCAATTCCTGCCAAAATCCCTACTTCTCTAAGTTGTTGTGCTTCAAAAGGTTTTGCTCCTCCTAAAATCGCTCCTAGCTCTAATGAAAAACCCAATAAAATAGCTGTTTTGAGCTTTATCATTTCCAAATATTCTTCTATGGTTACATCATTTCGGCTTTCAAATTCCATATCAAATTGTTGACCTTCACAGACTCCGATAGCACACTTGTTGAAAAGCTCTAAAATAGTTGGTAGTTTATCTGATGGAATAGCTGCTCCAAACCATTGGTAAGTCTTGATAAGCATTAAATCACCAGACAAAAGAGCTGTATTTTCGTTCCATTTTTCGTGGGCTGTGGGTTGTCCTCTACGAATGGGAGCATTATCCATAATATCATCGTGAAGAAGTGTAAAATTATGAAAAACCTCTGTTACGATAGCAGGAGCAACTGCATTCTTCCACTCTGAATCATATAAAGAATAGCCTAACAAAACAAGCAAAGGGCGCATTCTTTTTCCTCCCAAAGACATAATATACTCAATCGGAGCATACAAATCTTTAGGCTTGCCTTCTGTATTTAGATTTTTGATATGATTTTCAAGAGCTTTTTGGGCTTCTTGAAGAGAAAATATAGGAATGATAGTAGTTTTATTTGACATTGTATGGTTATTTTATTTGTTACCCTGCTAATCAAGTTATTTGATTAAATTTCTCAATTTTATTTTCAAATTATTTTTCTCTTCTTCATTTAGATTTTCTATATACTCTAAAAATTTAAGAGAAAATTTTCTTAGTGCATTATTAAACCATTTTTCATTCTTTTTAGAAGAATCTGATTGAATAATTTCCAGCCACTCAGCAGCTAAATAATCTTGCCAATCAGTCAATAGTTTTATTTTCTCACTATTAATTTCACTTCTATTTTCTATTAAGAGAATATTGTTTTCTGTTTTTCTGTACTTTTTGTTCCAATTTACTAAATTTTTGAAGCCTACTTGTGGTCTAGGGCTTCTATCTGGAAAAGGTAATTTTTCAGTAATACTGTTGATATAGAAACCTGTCGCAACCGAAACAGAACTAGTATTTCGTTTAATAAAAATTACCCATTCAAAAAGTGAAACTTGTTGAATACTTGAACCAGGAATTGTATCTGTTTTTGTGGATTTCAGTTCAACAGATTCATAAAAAATAGTTTTACTATCACTTATTTCCAAATATAAATCTAGATTAGTGTAGACAGAACTCTTAGATTTTGTAATTTCTTGTTTTTGGCTGTTTGTTAGTTCTTCTGGCAGAAAAACATTCTTTATTTGATAATTGAAAAGTTCTTTTGTTTCAATCTGATGTTTTTCTGAATCAACTTGTAAGTTAAGTTTTTCAATTTTGGTTTCTCTTATCGAATTATGAAGTGATAGAAACTTTTTAAAATAACGTTTCAAAAACTCATCTGTATTTGCTTCTTCTGATTGAAATTTTATTAAATCAAGCTCATTTTTGGTAGAATTTAATTTTTGTTCAATTTCATAAAAATAGACATATAAAAAGCAGTTCAGTAAATTAAATTTATTCATAAGAGTTGATTAAAATATTTCTTTGAGTTCGCTTTTAACTTTTTCTTTTCCAAAATACAACTCCCAATTACTTTCAATTTTCTTAGCCAAATGATAGGCTAAAAGGGGAGGAACAGCATTTCCTACTAATTTATAGCCTACCGAAGCACTTACTTCAAATCTATTTTTCATTCCTTTTTTTGGAATAACAAAATTATAATCATCTGGAAAAGTCTGAATTCTAGCACATTCTCTAAGTGTCAAACGTCGCTCTTTGTAACCTTTTTCTAGTTCTTCATTAATTTTTCCTCCATTTTCTTTACTCAACCTTCTGTACTCTATATTTCCGTGATGTTCTGCACGAATAGTAGGAGCAAGTTTTTCTAAATCTACTTCTTTCTGACCTTGGCAGTGTACACCCATAAATTTAGCTTTTGAATAATATTTTTGGGATATATCTGTACTATTTTCAGGTTCTTCCAAATCCTTCAAAACAACTTTGCTTTTAGTGAAATTTATCATCAAATCTTGTAAAGAAGAATTATGAATTTCGCCATTTAAACGATGCGTAGGAATTGGGTAAGGTGTGTATCTTTCTGAAATCGTAGTTTTACTTAATTCTTCTAAGGCTTCTTTTGTCAAAGCTGATTTTTTGAACCCAATAAAAAATATACGCTCTCTTGACTGTGGAACGCCATACATCCCCGAGTGAAGAACTTTTGTAAGTACTAAATATCCATCTTTTTTTCCATCATTTGAATCAATGTCTGCAAAATCACTTTGAATTATCTTTTCTACTTCTCCTAGATTAGTAAGTCCTTTGACATTTTCAGCAATAAAAATTTTAGGTTTTGTAATTTCTATGACTTTTTTCATCCAAATATACAATTTACCTCGTGTTTCTTCAGAAGGAATCGTATTTTCTATATTATCATCATCTGAATTATTTTCGATCAATTTTCCATTATGGTCTTTGTGCGAATTGAATCCTTTTCTTTTTCCAGAAACACTAAAATCTTGACACGGAAAACCACCTGTAACAATTTCTGCATTTTGAGGAAAAAGTGCTGTATTTCCATTTTCAAACTCCTTTACAATATCGACAATACTACCCACTTTAAAAATTTCATTTTCCTTATCTTTTTGAATTTCTTTTTTCGCTAAAAAATAATCATTCCAAGTCTTTTTTGCATACTCATTAATGTCATTTGCAAGTTTTGTTTCAAAAATGGTTTCTTTAAGGTGATAATATAAGTCATCTTCTTTCTCAATCCAATCTTTATTTATTTTCGTGTTTATGATTTCTTTGAGAACCTTAAAACCTCCCTCAAAACCAATATCCATTCCACCACACCCAGAAAAGAGGGAAACTAAATTTTTTTTCATTTTTATCTTTCGTTTATTTTTACTTCAAAATATCGGCAATATCGTCTTTTGAAAGCGTTTTGACAAAACTAGATTCTGTGGTAATCAAGTCTTGTGAAAGTGCCAGTTTGTGCTGTTGCAAAGCTAATATTTTTTCCTCAACAGAGTTTTGAGTGATAAATTTATAAATAAAAACTCGGTTTTCTTGTCCAATTCGGTGCGCTCTATCGACAGCCTGTGCCTCAATGGCTGGATTCCACCACGGGTCTAACATAAAAACATAATCGGCAGCTGTTAAATTTAGCCCAACTCCACCTGCTTTTAGAGAAAGTAAAAACACTTTGATGTCTTTATTATTTTGAAAATTATCTACTTCAGCTTTTCGGTCTTTTGTTCCTCCATCCAAATAAGAATATTTTATTTTTTGTTTGTCTAATTCCTTTCTAACCAGCGTTAAATGTCTGACAAACTGACTAAAGACCAAAACTTTATGCCCTTCGCTCAAAACAGATTTTAGTTTTTCGGTAAGGTCTGAAAATTTACCCGAATCACCTTCATAGTCTTCATCTAACATTTTTGGGTGATTGGCAAGTTGGCGAAGCCGTGTTAAGCCTTGTAAAAGCATAATTTGAGACTTTGCCATTCCTTGTATTTCTATGTGCTTCAAAATCTCGTTTCTATAATACGACTTAGCTTCTTCATAAACTTTTTCTTGTGCCTTACTCATCTCTACGTAAATGACATTCTCTACTTTTGGAGGAAGTTCTGTCGCCACTTGATTTTTCGTTCTACGAAGGATAAACGGCTTAATAATCGTCTGTAATTTTTTAGATTTATCAATATCACTTCGCTTTTCTATGGGAAACTGATAATGTGTTTTGAAGAATTTCTGATTTCCTAAAAGTCCTCCATTGACAAACGACATCTGCGACCATAAATCAAGTGTTGAGTTTTCAATTGGTGTTCCTGTCAAGATGAGTTTGAAGCGAGATTTGAGTGTTTTTACAGCCTTCGAAATACCAGAAGTTGGATTTTTGATTGCTTGTGATTCATCTAAAATGACATAATTGAAATAAAACTTATTTAAAATATCAGCATCTATTCGGACAGTTCCGTAGGAGGTTAAGATTACATCATACTTTGGAAAATATGTTGCAATATCTTTGTTTCGGTCTGTCCCTGTATAACGCCAAACTTTGAGCTTAGGAGCAAACTTTTTTGCCTCAACAGCCCAATTATACAAGAGTGAAGTAGGCATAATGAGTAGCGAAGGGGCAATTTCTCCCTCTTTTTCTTTTTGTGCTTGAAGCAAAGCAAGTGTTTGAACTGTTTTTCCTAGTCCCATATCATCAGCCAAACACCCACCAAAATTAAATTCTTGCAAAAAGCGAAGCCAGTTATAACCAGCCTTTTGGTATGGTCGTAATTCTCCCTTAAAATCTTTTGGCAAAGCAAAATCTTCTATCTCTCCAAAATTATCAGCATCATAGAGTTTTTGAAGTTTTCGGTTCATTGTTACGTTGGCTAAGTTTCCTTGCTCTAGGTTTTGAACAAGTGCCAAGTGGTGTTTTTTGAGTGAAAAATCATCATTTTTAGACTGCATAAACTCAAAAAGCTCACTATATTCTACAAACCATTCTTCTGGAATTACAGCAATTTCTCCGTTGGGAAGTGTAAATTCGTGCTGCCCTTTCAAAATATACTGACGAATTTGCATAAATGGAATTTGATACTCTCCAAAAAAAACCTTTGCATTTATATCAAACCAATCTTTATTTTCATTGATGGCAATACTGATTTGAGATTTTCCAATAAAATAACGTTGCCCTTCTTCGCTTTGATGCTGTTTGAGTTTTATTCCTAACTCTTGAAGGATATTTTCATTATCAGCCATCCAAGAAAAAGCCTTAGCACGAGCAAGTGTAGTTTTTCCTTTCTGAATTGGCAAACCTAGCTCTTTTAGTTTTGAAATGACTGCTTTTTCTATCAAAATTTGTCTTACAAATTTTGTAAAAACAAACTCTTCTTCCTTTTCTTCAAAAATGACATGGCTATTTTGATTTTCATTTAACTCTGAAACTTTATAAACTTCATTATCATATCTAAAATTGAGTTCAAATATGACTGTACTCTCTTTTTCTCCTTGATTAGCAACAGAAGGTGTAGAACTATCAAAAAGAGAACCTAATGTAGAAGAGAGTATTTTGAAATGTAGCTCGGCTGTTGGGTCATATCTTTCAATATCAATTTTGAAACCTACTGCAATTACATCATAAGAAGAAATGAGAGAAGCAACAAATTTTTCATAATAGGTTTTCTCTACACTTTTGTTTACCAAAATGAACTTTTTACGAAGAAAAGGTTTCAGTTTTGCACCTTCTAATGGTCTGTCAAAATGGTATAAAATATTGTTGTGCAGTAGCCAAGCAGGTGAATTACAAACAATTTTTGCATCCGACTGACGAAATTCTATTGTTTTTCCATCGTGGCGAATGGTAGGGTAATATTGCGTATTGTCTGGATTTTTATAGACATGGAAAAGAATAGTAGCTGACTTTTTTGGAACTTCAACAAACTCGCCTGTTGGAGTGCCATCTTTTTTCATGGTATAGACGAGCTTATTTTTTTCCTTTAAAAGATTCAAAATCTTTACTCGTCTTGTTTCTATATAATCTTCAATGAGTTTTTGGGTAGTTTTGTCACCTTTTTCTTTGTCATATACTTTTTCAGCAAAGTCGAAAATAGTTAGTTTTTTTGTAGATTTTGTTCTACTAGATTTGGAAGAAGCACTTCCAAATTTTTTCATTATGGCATCTTGCTGAATTGCATCCATCAGTTTTATGAGTTCATAATCTGACGTAGAAAGTCCATTATCAAACTCATGTGCATTGCGAGAGGAAATGTTTTGATACTTATAGGTTAGTTTGTTATTCTTGACTTGTACTACAAAAGATTCAAACAAGCAGCCCAAAAACTGATGTTCATAAAGCGAATAGACTACCTTAAAAGATTCATTAGGCGAAACGTTCATTTTTTTAATGATGAATGGTAAATGATGAATGGAAAATCAAAAATTATTTTCACACATCAAACAATATTTCAAAAGAAACAAAAACACAGAAAAACTATCTTGCTTAAAAAAAGACAGTTTCAAAAATACGGATTTTTTTATAACTTCTTATTGAAGTTTAGATGCTATTTCTACCAAATAGTTTTTTATTTCGAAAGATTTAGTAAAGTAGTTTTGTCATAGTCAGTTTAGGCGTTTACTCTAATACAGGTATGTCGTTTTCAAAAGAAATTCTGTATATTAGTTAGGAGTTTTAAATACTCTTTTGTTAATTGAACTGAAAAGTAATTATCTACCAATAAGAAGCCTACTAAAAAATACACTATGCAAACTATCTTTGTTCCTTTAGATTTCTCTCAAAATTCCTTGTTAGCTCTTCGTCATGCTATTGAACTTGCCAAAGAATCGGATGCTAAAATTATTATTTTTCATTCGTATCAGCCTCCACAAATGGGAGGAGGAAGTTTTACAGGACGTAAAAAACTCTCTGAACTAGGAAAACAAGAAGCTGAAGACAACATGTATAAAGTAGTGATGCAAACGAAAGAAGAACATCCTAATTTGGACTTTGAACATTTAGTAGTAGATGGCGACCCGTTGCAAAGAGTTCGTTACTATTCTGAAAGTTATAATGCTGATTTGATAGTAATGGGGACAAAAGGAGCAAGTGGCTTAACAGAAGTATTTTTGGGAAGTGTGGCTGCAAAAGTAATTTCTGATGCTTCTTGTCCTGTCGTGATTGTACCAGAAGGCAGTCAAGAGGGAACGTATGAACGAATTGTATATGGCGTTTCGATGCTGCCAGAAGACGAAGAAGTCTTGGACTATTTACAAGGGTTGGCTTCTAATTTTAAGGCAAGTTTGGAGGGTATTCATGTAGAAAAAGATGCTGAAACAAGTGCATGGTTTGACGAATTTAAGGCAAGTTATGACAAAAAAATAGCTAAGAAGAAGCTCTCTGAAAATCAGTTTGTAAACTTCCAAAAACTTCCTCTTGCTCCCAATCAAAAGGTAGAAGATACGCTCATAGAGTACATCAACACCAATCCTCTGACACTTTTTGTGATGCTTCGCAGAAATCGTCGTAACTTTTGGGAGCGTATTTTTGGAACAAGTATTACCAAACAAATGGCATTTCACGCTAATAGTCCTCTCTTAATTATGAAAGCAGGAAATGCTGGGTAATCTGAATAAAAAAATGATACAATATCAAATAGAAAATAACCTTTCTGCAACCGAGTTTCAAGAATTACTCATAAAATCGACACTGGCAGAGAGAAGACCTATAGATGATTTTGAAAGAATTAAGGCAATGGTAGAAAATGCTAACTTAATTATCACAGCTAGAGATGATGACAAGTTAATTGGTGTAGCAAGGTCTATAACTGACTTTGTGTACTGTACTTACCTTTCTGATTTGGCTGTTGATGAAGATTACCAAAGACAAGGCATAGGAAAAAAACTTATTCGACTGACAAAAAAGCAAACTCCTAAAGCCACTACCATTCTTCTTTCTGCTCCAAAGGCTGTAGAGTATTACCCTCGTATTGGAATGGAAAAGCATAATGCTTGTTTTCTTTTGAAAGATGAAGCTGATTTGAAATGATTTTAAAAAGAAATTCAAAAAGTACAGTTTATGACGGCTAAAGAAGCAGAAGAAATAGTAACAAAAGATTTAGAAGCAGAGTCTGATGTATTTGCTGTAATACCTAACTCTATATTAGAATCTGAAAAATGTTTTGCTGTATTCTATCAAACAAAGAAATATATTGAGACAGGAAGTTTTGAACATTTTGCGATTGGACAAGGTGCTGTATTGGTAGATAAAATAACTAAAAAAATATATCATACAGGCTCTGGCAGACCTGCTGAAAGTTATATCAAATCCTATGAATTGTATGGCGACCCATTTTTAGAAGAAGATAAAAGTAGGCTAAATGTAGAACTTGAAGATAGTTCGTTGGGTAGTAGATTGATGCAAATACAACTCATTAAAGCTGTAACCAAACTGGGAGTTAGCGATGCAAAAAAAGTGTTTGAAAATTTGATGAGAGGAGGGAGTGTCATAATTTTAAATGAAATCACTGATGAACAAAGAAATCAACTTATAGAAAACGGTTTTAAGTTATCTTATCCACTAAACTAATGCCTTTCATATTGGAAAAATAAAATTACATGAACCCAAAAATAAACATCATTACAGAAAAAAAGCTAGTTGGAAAAAAAGTCAAAATGAACCTAATCAATAACCAAACAGGAGTTTTATGGGGAAGTTTTGCACTAAAAATAAAAAATATCAAAAATAGAATCAGCACAGATAAAATTTCTATGCAAGTTTATGATAAAGAATATTTTAGAGAATTTAATCCTACTAACGACTTCGAAAAATGGGCAGCTGTTGAAGTAGAGAGTTTTGATGATGTGGAAAAAGAGCTAGAAACATTTATACTGCAAGGTGGAAAATATGCTGTTTTCGAATACAAAGGTTCTAGTAATGACAATAGTATTTTTCAATATATCTTTACGAAATGGTTGCCTAACTCTGCCTACGAGCTAGACAACCGACCTCACTTTGAAATTTTGGGAGAGAAATATAAAAATAACGACCCAAATTCAGAAGAAGAAATATGGATTCCGATTAGAGAAAAATAAATAACTTAATTTTTATTTCTGCTTTGTAGAAAGCCATTTTTTACGCTCTTCCACTTGTTTTTTTGTTGTGATAGGCTCATTTTCAGAAAGGTAAACTAAAGCACGATAAGGAATCTGCACAGGAACAACTTCTACAGTGTTTTTTTGTCCAAATCGCTCAAAAGTAACCATTACAGCTTTGTCTTTTTCTAGTGTTGCAAGAACTTCTCTGTACGCATTTACTGAATTAATAAGTTTGTTGTCAATGCTTACCAAAACATCGCCTTTTTCCAGTCCTGCGTTGTAAAGTGGAGAGCCGTAAAGCATATAATTTGAAATAGTAGCATTTTTCATTTCTTTTCTCTCATCAATATCTAAACCTAGTTTTCCAAACCATAATTTTCCCTTCTGAACAAGCTGAAAATCCATTGCGACTGTATTTAGAAGAGCATTATAATCTGGTAACTTATTTCCCAAGATGTGATTATTAAAGAAATCTTCTGCAAATTGCTTATCACTCACTACTTCGGCAAGTGCTTGCTTCAAATTGTCTGTTGTATATGGTTTTTCCTTCTTTCCAAACTGTTGCCACAAAGCTTGTATATAATCGTCTAAAGATTTATCAAAGCGTTTCCTCATTTCTAAGTCTAAAGCCAATCCCATTACTCCACCATAGTAATAGTAAGTGATAAAAGTATTGTGATGCGAAAGTGGGTCGTTGGCTGTGGCTGCATCTGCAAAAGCTGCTTGCTGGCTCATCTCTGAAGGAGAGTGAAAGTTATGACCAGGGGAAGTCAAAACATAATTTAGCATTCCATTCATTCGCCCAGCGTAGGTTGTCTCATCAATCAAACCTGCACGTAGCATAACCAAATTGGTGTAATATGACGTAAAACCCTCTCCAAACCAAAGTTCAGAAGACATATTGGTCGAAGAAAAATCAAATGGCTCTAACGAAGCAGGACGCAAACGCTCAATATTCCAAGCGTGGATAAACTCATGAGCAACTGTAAATAAATGGTTATCCGTAAGTTTATCAGCATCTGTAATGATGGTAGAATTTCGGTGTTCCATTCCATCGCCGTGAGCAGTAGGTTGGTAGTTGAGAAGAAAAGTATAAGTTCCGTAATCAAACAGGGGAGCTTCTCCGAAAAGAGCAATTTCTTCTTTTACGATTTTCTTAATTTTCTCTACATAATCGTTTGCTTCTTCTTCTGTCGTTTCTGTGGTAGTTTTATTGAGGGCAACTCTATATTTTTGGTTGTCTTCTTGCCACTCACTCCAAAACAAATTTCCTATCAAAACAGGAGAATCCAATAAATAATAATAATTTGGAGCATAAAACACTGAATCATTCACTTGTGGAAGTTGTGTGGCAACTGTCCAGTTGTCTGTGTTTCTATCACTATAACCTGCTAAATCTTTATAGTTTTGAGGCAATGAAAATGTTACCTCAATAGTTTTTGTTTCTTTATTTTCTTTTGTACTCCTGATAGAAGCATTTTTCTCAAAGTTTTCATCATAAAAATTATCTACCAAAAGATAACTTGCTGGCGCATTGAGGTGTGCTTGAATAGTATTTATTCCAGAGTATGTACCATCTGCATAATCAGCAAAAAGTGTGTATTCTACCCTCATTCCGTCAGTTGGTTTCAAAACTTCCCAAGAATAGGGAGAAGTACGAATTACTTCTAATGCTTTATTTTGCTCATCGTAAGCCTTTACTGAATAGACATTTTTGGTAAACTCATGAAGTGCATAACGCCCTGCCGAGCTTCTACTCATACGCAACTTCAAACGCTCATCTTTAGGAGCAGTTGGAACAGAAATCGTAACTTTTGCTTCGTGATGTACACGATTAGAAAAATTGAAATGATAGGCAACTTTTGTCTCATTGTCTGTATTTTGTTGTGCCTGTACACACGAGAAATTTATGCTAAGTAGAAAAAACAAAGCTGCGAAAAACGATTTTTTATGTTTTGTAAGGGAATGAAACGACATAATTTTTGGTTTATGATTTTATGTAGTACACTCTTCAGAGTGTAAGCAAGTACAAAGATACTACTTCAAAAACCAGTTTACAATCATATCACACAAATACTATTCTAATAGTTTTTCACAAGTCAATGTTATGTATTTTACCTATTAAATTTAGCTCACACGTTAAACTGTGTGCTACATTATTCCTGTAAGATGGTCTGCAAGATGAAGATAGTGCGCTCTTTCATACTGCGATTTGGTCAGTTTTCCGTACATGAAATGAGGTTCGTAAGCTGTCTTATGATTCTCAAAATCTGAAATAGACTTTCTTACTCTTTCAAAAGCAGCCTTTAAATTTCCTTCTTTTTCAATAGGTGTAGCATCTGGAATAGGGTCGTTTCTGTCGTGGCTCATATAGCCTTGTGCATCAAACTTTTCAAAGACAATTTTTCCTATGGTATTTTGAATGAGTTTTGGCTTATTTTTCGGAAAACCTATCAGAGAATACTCAATACTTTGAGCGCAATGCACCAAATTTTGATGTAGCGACCAATCGCCTAAAAGCTGAATTTTCTGTGGGTCTAGGAGTGCCATTTTTTCTAGTCTGTCTAGTTCTAGTTGTGCTTCTTTGAGTGAAGAAAAAGAGATAGGGCGCAAGACTTCATTTTTAGTAGAAAGTCGGTAATCTAGGGCAAATTTTCCTCCAACTCCTCCTACCAAAACTGCTCCTGCTGATATAGCTCCAACTTTTAAGAATTTACGACGGTTCATAAGTAAGTAGTTTTTTAGATAAAAAATCTTTTGCTTTTATGTCATAATTTACACAAAAAAGGTGCTATTTACCCAAACTTCTTCTATCTTTTTTTATCTTCGTTTTTATATTCAATGAAATAAAAATGAAAGTTACAGAAAGCGAACAGTTATTACTCAAACACCTACAAAATACGATTACGCCACAGGAGCGAGTGATTTTGATGCGTATTGTTGAAGAGAGCCAAGAAGATGAAACAAATGGAGCTTTGCCTCCTCAAAAAATATTATCTTGGGAAGAAATTTGGCAACGCACAGCTTTAGAACTACCTAGTTTTGAGGATGAAAAATATGAAAAGATTATTCATCAAATCAATCAGAAAACAGGTTTTGATAAAGTAGAAAACAAAACGACTGAAAACTCTAAGAAAGAACAAGCAAAAACAACACAAAACCGAACTGTTCCGTCAGCCACAGCTTTATCTGAACGTATAGAATATGAAGAATTTGAAGAAAGTGAGTTTCAGAAGCGACTCAAGAGAAGAAAGTCGCAAAATTCGTGGTCTGCTTTCGGAGTAGTTATAATTTTTGCTGTGGCTTTAGGTATTGGACTTCAATATTTAAACACATATTTAGAAAGTCAGCCTAAAGAATGGAAAACCAAAATTCTTTCAGATAGTTCAAAGGTGCGTTATACGACTGATTCAAGATTTGTCTTTCCAACAGAGTTTAGAAGTGAGGAAAGAGACGTTCAACTTGCTGGGTTGGCAGAATTTGATGTAAAAAAACAACTTACTTCTTTTGTGTTGGATGCAGGAAGTTTCAAGGTCAGAACCAAAGAGGGCATTTTTAACGTATCTAGTCAAGATAGTTTATTTGTTTTGGTAAAGGAAGGAAATGTTACCGTTTATACTATTTCTGATACATTAGCAAACTTAAAAGAAAATCAATTTTTGCGTTATTATCCGAAAATACGGAAGTGGGAAGTGAAGGAGGTGAACTAAGAACTAATAAAAAAACTTAGTAAAGACTTCGTGGGATAGTGTCTGTAAAAAACAAAACACTATACGATAGAAACGGAATAAATTTCAACTATTTTTCTAAAGGATAGGCTTGGTTTTACCATAGTTTTCGAAGCCGTTTTTTTCTTCATTTTTTAGTAGCCGAGATGGAGCAGGGATTTGAATCATTTGCTCAGTAATAATTGCTTCTATGTCTAGTTTTGTTACATTCAATTTCCTGATAATTTTGTTAATGCTTCAGCTGTTGATGAGACAAAGTTAATTTGGTTTCCCTTATTGCTTTCATATATGAAATCTTTTAGGCTCTTGCTGTTGAATGTCGAAAAATCTCCCACAATAGCCAATTGAACACGATAAGTTGAAAATTTTTGAAGGATTTCTCCTGCCATTCGATTTTTGAGTTCAAAAAAGTTTGGAGTAATATTTTTTTGATGAATGACAACTTTATCAAATCCTTGGTAATAAACGTTCCCTAATAAATTCAGTCCATCATCTATGTTGTTTATCAGGATTTGTTCTGATGATAGTTCAGCAATCTTTATGTTATTTATCTCGTGTGTATTTGTTTCCATTTCAATCTCTGGCGTATGTTTTTTTAAATGCACTGCCTGCTCTCGCTCGGCTGTGCCGAGTGAGTAATATGTATTTACTGTATTTTGCAGTTCTAAATATAGCTACAAATATTGAAATTTTTGGACAAAACAAATACAAAAACCACGGCTGGAAGCCGAATACATAGCCCTAACTCGGCAGAGCCAAGCTAGAGCCTATTTTTTTTATTTGTTTTTTAACAGCCGAGATGGAGCAGGAGGATTTTCAGAAGTAGGCGAGAAGAAGCAATTACTTATAGCCATTGTTGTAAAACATTTTTTATTCCTCGTCTATTTCAGACATTCGTTCGTTAATAAACTCAAAAAATCCGATTTCTCCAGAAATTTCCCAAACTTCGTGGTCCCAATCTACAGTCGAATTTCCATTATTTTTATAAAAGCATTGGGCATTTCCAGCTCCATCTGGATAGAACTCAAGTAAGTCATTAAAAGAATAACCTTCGGGTTGTACATTTTGTTCTTTACAAATTGGATTCATCATTTCTGCCATTACTTTTATATCGTCATTAGCCATAACAAAATAAGCGTCATATATTTCTCCAAATCCGTTATGTATTTTATAGAAAGTTTTCAAGTCATTAGGAACGTTCCAATTAAAGGTTTTTAAATTTTTATTTGGTTCTGCATTTAAGAGTGGTGCTCCTCCTATATAAATTTTGAAATAATCTCTATCATCATAAAGCTTCATATTCAGCAAGTAATGTAAATGCCAAGTGTTTTCTTTTTTCTCTGCGAAAATGAATTTACAACGCTCTTTTAATGAAGATATCAAATTTGGAATTTTCTTAGAAATTGGTTTAAAGTTTTCGGTTATGAATTCCGCAATTGTTTTATCATTTAAGTTTTTCCAAGGACAGTCTTCTGGTAATTCTCCGAGTTCGTGAAAGTTTGAACTATTTCTTGATTCAAAAACAAGTTTGATTCCGTCAAAACCATATTTATTTATGATTTCGTTTTCCAAATTTGTGGTTCGGATAAATTCTGGGTTAAATTCCTTTTCCGAATCTCTTTGAAGTTCCTTTCTAAACTGTTCTTTTAATTCAGAAGTCAGATTTTCAAAATTTTCCTTTTTGTTGTTCTGACTATTTGCTCCGAAAAAAGATAGTATTCCCATTATTAAAATTATATGTTTCAATGTTTCTCTCAAATGTTTTACAACGGTCTTGTATATGAAAAGTAGCGGATTTTACTCACGGACTTTTCGGTTTGGTACTGACGATAAATTTATCGAAAACACTTTGATTTAAGCACTTAAACCGCTATTTTTTATATACGTTGTTGTGTGCAGTTTTTTTAAAATTCCATTACACTATCAAGACCTCTTTTTAATCCTTTAAATGTTCCAACTTTTTCGATGGCCAAAAGTCCGCCTTTTACATACGGTTCTGCACTCGCTCCCGAATCGTGTCTAATGGATAGTTTTTCGTCTTTAAGTCCGAAGATGGTTTCTATGGAAATAACGTGTCCTGGAAGTCTGACCGAATGGACTTGAACCTCATTTAGATTTGCACCACGACTTGATTTTTCTCCAATCAGTTCATCTTCGGTTACGAATTTGTTCGGTTTTTGGACTTTTGAAAGTCGGTAAGCCAATTCCCTTGCTGTTCCGCTTGGTGCATCAATTTTATCTTCGTGGGTATAATCGATAATTTCAAAATTGGGAATATACTTTGCCGCCATTTCCGAAAACTTTTGAAGTAGTACAACCGTTATCGCAAAATTGCCAACTGCCAAAACCGAAGTATTATTTTCATTGGCTATTTTCTCAATTTCGGTATAATCTGTTTCAGTCAGACCTGAAGTTCCAATAACAACTTTTTTTCCTTTTTTGAGTGCCGATATAATGTTTGTTTTGGCAATATTTGGTTTTGTATATTCTACAAGAACATCAAAGTCGGTTTCATTCAGAGCCGTTTCTATGTTGTCGTAAATAGGAATATTAGCCGAACCCAAATCAAGAATTTCAGCCAAGTTTTGTCCTTTGTGCTTTCTTGACATTGCTCCAACAAGTTCCATATTTTGGCTATTGAAAACGCCTTTGCCCAATGCAGAACCTGCCCAACCTGTTCCGCCTGCTATAAATACTTTTATCATAATGCTTGTGTTTTGCTTTTAGTGTCCATTTTCAGTTTTCTTAAATGATAAAGGTGTATGATACAGAAAATTATACCTGCAATAATTAACGGACTTGATTGCAATAGAAATCCGTAAATGATGTAGAAAAAACTTGAAATTAGATGCCATAAACGAAAAGCACCCATTTCTTTTTTTGTGATGGCAAAAAAGCCTGTGGCAATTGCCAAATACCCTAAAATTTCGGTCAATAAAGTCATAATTCATTAAAGTTTTTTAAAGTTCTTTCCATATAATTCTTGTCAGCTACCAAGTTTTCAAATTCGGTCAATTCTTGCATAAAATTTGGACTTTGTTCAATAAGTTCTTCGGTTGTTTTTATACAAGCATCCCAATGCTTGTGAAATTCGGGAAGTTTATTTTTGGCTTTGTCGGAAAGCTCCAAAAGTTGTTTTCGTGAGTCATTTTCGTCCTTTTTAGTGTCGATATAACCCTTTTTCTTCATCTTGTTGATGATTTTCACGCAAGCAGGATGCGACATTCTTAACTCCTGTGATATTTCTGTAATCGTCAATGATTTGTGTTTTTCCAATAACAGAAAAATCAGATGCCAATTGGGTTCAATGTCAAGCCCTGCGTTTTTATAGTAGTCTTTTGTACTGTACAAAAGTTCATCGCTTAAACGTTTTATTCTACTGTTCAATCCTGCAAAACCTATCTGTTGTAAAAAGTCCATTTCCTAAATATTTGTAACTGGTTACGCAAATGTATAAAATATTATTGTAACTGGTTACATTTATTTTAAATTTTTAGGGAAATTTTAATAGGGAAGTGGTCGGTTCAAATTGCACACAACGTTTATATAAACTCAATACTACACAATCCACATAATTTTAACAAGAAAGGTTTACATAACAAACCAAATTAGCCGTTATTACGTACCTTTATTTACAGTTACATATATCCATCTAAAAAAAGAGTTATTATGGAAGAGATAGAAAAATTTGTACAACTATTAAAAATCAAACGCTATGCTTACAGCACTCAAAAAAACATATCAGTCTGTATTTAGGGTAAACGCACGAAAAAAAAGTATAGCCATTTAAATCAAATAGAAGCTCTTTTTTACTTTGATTATTTATATTACTCTGACAAGTAAAGTTTATTTAAAGCTAAGTGAGCTAGTATAAAAAGTTTCGTGCGTTTACCCTAGTCTGTATTGGAGAAGTTTTTTAGCCAATTTGAGAAACCTATTGAAAAAATAACACAAAAAGAAGTACAAGAATATCTCTATCAAAAAATAAGAGAAGAGAAAATATCCTTTTCTACCCAAAAGCAAACTGTAGGAGCAATCAAGCTTTTTTATAAAGAAATGTATAAGAAAGATTTACAAATTGACTACCTATATCCTAATAGACAGGAACACAAACTACCCAATGTATTATCAAAAGAAGATGTTGTACGTTTGATAAGTAGTCCTACGAATCTAAAACATAGAACTATTCTTACAGGTATTTATAGTGCTGGTTTGAGAATAAGCGAAATTACTAAACTCAAAATAAATGATATTGATTCAAAAAGAATGATAATCAGGATAAAAGGAGCAAAAGGCTACAAAGATAGAGAAGTGATGTTGTCTGAGCAGTTTTTAGTTTTACTACGAGAATATTATAAGGCTTACAAGCCTAAAGAGTGGTTATTTGAAGGTCAAAATGGAGGACAATACTCTACGACAAGCATTCAGAAAATATTTAAGAAAGCCCTCAAAAAAGCTAATATCAAACAAGAAGCTACTGTACACACACTTAGGCATAGCTTTGCTACACATTTGCTAGAGAATGGTACAGATATACGTTTTATTCAAGAATTTTTGGGACATAACTCAATTAAAACTACCCAGATTTACACGCATATTACCAAAGGCAGCAAGAATAAAATCAGAAGCCCTTTAGATATTATGTGATTTTCCTTACAAAAACTCCCCAGTATAATTTCCCTCTGCTTTAGCCAGTTCTTGTGGTGTTCCTTCAAAACAAAGATGTCCACCATTTTTTCCTCCTTCTTTTCCTAAATCAATCACCCAATCGGCTGCACGAATAACCTCTACATTGTGTTCGATGATGAGGGCAGAATGTCCGTGTTCTATGAGAGCATTAATGGATTTTAGGAGTTTTGAAATGTCGTGGAAGTGCAAACCTGTGGTAGGCTCATCAAAAATGAATAAAATATGCTCTCGGTTGGCTCTGTCGCTGGCACTTTTGGTAAGAAAAGCCGCTAGTTTTACACGCTGTGCCTCGCCTCCAGAAAGTGTGTTAGAAGACTGTCCCAATTGAATATAACCCAAACCAACCTCCTGCAAAGGCTTCAAACGTGCCATAATCGGCTTTGAGTCTGCAAAAATTTCTACAGCTTCATCTACCGTCATATCCAAGACATCAGCAATGTTTTTTCCTTTGTATTCTACTTCCAAAACTTCTGATTGAAAACGCTTTCCCTTACAAGATTCACAGGTCAGATAAATATCTGCCATAAACTGCATTTCAATTTTTATCTTGCCCTCGCCTTGGCAGTTTTCGCAGCGTCCTCCCTCTACATTGAATGAAAAATAAGCAGGTGTAAAACCACGTTGTTTCGACATCGGTTGCTCGGCAAACAAAGCACGGATATAATCGTAGGCTTTTACATAGGTTACAGGGTTGGAACGAGACGACTTTCCAATCGGATTTTGGTCGACCATCTCTACGCTCGTTACCGTTTTGAGATTGCCACTAAGTTTGTCCATTTTTCCACTCTCGTCGTTGTGGTTGCCGAGGTGCTTTGAAAGAGCAGGGTAAAGCAGTTTTCTAACTAAAGTAGATTTTCCAGAACCCGAAACGCCTGTAACAGTCGTCAAGATTCCCAAAGGAAATTTGACCGAAATATTTTTAAGGTTGTGTTCCCTTGCTCCGACTACTTCAATATATTCATTCCATTTTCGTGGCGTTTGAGGCTTGATAACCTGCATTTCATCACGCAAATATTTAGCTGTGTAGCTACCTGCATCTTTTATGAGTTCTTCTAAAGTGCCTTGAAAAGTAAGGTTTCCACCGTTCGAACCTGCATCTAATCCAATATCGATGATTTGGTCGGCAGCCTTCATTACTTCCTCTTCGTGTTCGACTACGATAACCGTATTTCCCAAATCACGCAGCTTTTTCAAAACTTTTATAAGGTTTTGTGTGTCTCTTGGGTGAAGTCCAATACTTGGCTCATCTAAAATGTACATCGAACCTACCAACGCCGAACCCAAAGAAGTAGCTAATTTAATGCGTTGAAATTCTCCACCAGAAAGGGTCGCCGTTTTTCTATTTAAAGTCAAATATTGTAATCCTACTTCATCCAAATATTGCAGACGATTTCTGACTTCTATCAAAATTCGTTTCGAAACGCTTTCTTGATGTTCTGTTAGTTTGAGTTCATTAAAAAATTCTATCAGTTCATCTAAAGGAAGTAAAACAAGTTCTTGAATAGATTTTCCTCCAATTTTGACATACGAAGCCTCTTTTCGGATGCGTGTTCCCAAGCAGTCTGGACAAATACGCCTGCCTCTATATTTGGAAAGCAATACACGGTATTGAATCTTATAACTCTCACTTTCTATAAACTCAAAAAACTCATCTAATCCTTTGAAATATTCATTACCTGTCCAAAGAAGTTTTTGCTGCTCTTCTGTCAAATCTTGATAGGCACGATGAATAGGAAAATCAAAATCAATTCCTTTTTTTATAAGTGGGTTGAGCCATTTGCTCATTTTTGGAGTACGCCAAGGCGCAATCGCTCCCTCATAAACTGACATTGTTTTGTCTGGAATAATCAAATCTTCATCAATTCCCAAGACTGTCCCAAATCCTTCACACGTACGACACGCTCCATAAGGACTGTTAAAACTAAAAAAGTTGATGTTTGGCTCTTCGAAAAGCATTCCATCAGCTTCAAATCTATCTGAAAACGACTTTGTTTCTACATCTTTTCCACGTTGATAAATTTCTACTACACAATCGCCTTTACTCTCATAAAATGAAGTTTGGACAGAGTCAGCAATACGAAAACGGTTTTGCTCATCGTCTTTTCGAACTACACCTCTATCAATCAAGATAAACAAAGAGAGTTTTGAAATTCTTTTGAGTTCGGCTTGTTGTTCTTTAGTCAGTTGAGAAACTGGGGTTTTGGTTTTTTTCGTAGTTGTGTTTTTAGCTTTGCTTGCTTTTTTTAGCTTTTTCTTCTCTTCTTCGTAATCTTTTTGCTTTTCGCCTTTGTGCTGGTCTAAAAATGCTTCTAGGTTCTGTTCAGTTTGGTCTTTTCCTGTATGTGCTTCAGGGTCAATTTCTTTAGGTAAAAGCTGTTCTATGAAAATAACATCGTCTCCTGCCTTGATTCTTGTAAAACCTTGTTGTAACAAGATATTTAATTGGTCTTCAAGTGTTCTTTCTTCTGGCACGACCAAAGGCGCAAGTACCATGTACTTTGTATTCTCCTCAAAACTCTCAATAAAATCAACTACATCAGAAACGCTATCTTTCTTAACTATTTCTCCAGAAACAGGCGAATAGGTAATGCCAATTCTTGAAAAAAGAAGTTTTAGGTAGTCATAAATTTCTGTTGTTGTTCCAACGGTAGAGCGTGGATTTCTTGTATTTACTTTCTGTTCTACAGCAATGGCTGGAGAAACGCCACGTATCCAATCTACATCTGGCTTTTCCATTCTACCCAAAAACTGACGAGCATAACTGTTTAAGCTCTCCACATACATACGCTGCCCTTCTGCAAAAAGTGTATCAAAAGCAAGTGACGATTTGCCCGAACCCGAAACGCCTGTAATGACAATGAGCTTATTTCTTGGTACGGCAAGACTAATATTTTTGAGATTGTTTACTCTTGCACCTTTAATAACAATATTTTGTTTGGTATCGTAATTTTCTAGTGCTGCAATGCGTTCTTGTTCGGCTTTTGAGAGGGCTTTTTCTGTGGTAGTGGACATTTTTGAAAAATCTATGATGTAGAATAGGCTTGTCGCCTGTTGATAGAGTGTTTTTTACCTTATTGTTATTTTTTGGACAGACTAGAAGACTGTCAAAATCAAACCTAGCAAAAATAACCAATTTTAGCCAAAAAAGTTAGCAAGAATCTAAATTTGACTAGAGATAGCAAAGATGAGTTTGAATAGAGTTCTTTAAAAAAAATTAAAACTACTAACATTATACTTTTGTAACGAAAAAATATGAATAATTTTAGGAAGTGTTAGTAACTAAATCCATCAAAAAGGAGTTCTAACAAATAAAAACAAGGGGAGAGTGTAACTTTTTAAATACGTTTATCAAAACTTACAATCTCAAATGCAATTATATCATTCATTCACAAATCAATTTCATTTTATTGTCTTTTTAGGCTTATTTTCACTTCTTTTAGTATCTTGTAATAAGAAAACGGAAGAGGTTGCTCCTATAGAAATTCCAGAGCGTTTGGAAATTTCTCCTGCTTCTCAGAGCGTAATGATTGGCGAAACGGTTACATTTACCACAGCTTTTTTTGACAATATGGGTAATCCTGTTGCGTCTCCGTCAGATATTACTTGGGAAAGCAGTAATTTATCAGTAGCTAGTATCAATCAAGATGGAGTAGCTAGTGGGCTTTCAGCAGGACAGACAACTATCAAAGCAACCTATCAAAGTGTAGAAGCTACAGCACTTCTGACTGTTGTAACAAGCAATGATGAGGTAGCTACCGTAACTATTACACCCTCAGTTAGTGAAATTACACTTACAGAAATGGCTACTTTAGGAATTTCTGTCAAAAATAATTTAGGAGAGGAAATCACAGGCAAAACAGCTACTTGGAATAGTGGAAACATAGAACTTGTAACTGTAGAAAATGGAGAAGTAACAGCAGAAAACTACGGAACAGCAAATGTAACAGCTACTGTAGATGGCATTCAAAGTAGCCCAGCAACAATACAAGTAATCCGTAGAGGAACATTCACTAATAGAGGTTCTGGAACGGCAAAACTTCGTATCGAAAATGATGTTTTACAAGTTGTCTTGGCAGATGATTTTTCTACTTCTTCGTCGCCACCAGATTTGAGAATTTATTTGAGTCAAAATAATGACAATGTAAATGATGCTGTAGAATTAGCTAATTTGGATTCTTCTAGTGGTAGACAGATAGTCAATGTATCTTCTGAAATTTCTATTACAGATTATCGTTATGTAATGATTTGGTGTAAGCAGTTTGGTGGTGTTTATGGCGTGGCTGATATGGGAGAATAGAAAAATGTATTTTTGTTTTACATAGCTTGTAGAGCCAAGGCATGCTTGGTTCTACTACACTGTTTTTTCATTCTAAAAATCCCAAAATGAATTTCAACACTCGTTCTTACAAAAAGGAACTTATGGACGATCTCAATTTAGCATCTACCGACCTCAAAAAAAATCTTGATGAATTAGAGTTTATCAACACAACTTTAGGAGGCTATAAGGTCTTGACTTCTGCCCTCTCAACACTTCACAAAGAAAATAAACTAAACAAAGAAACTTCTCTTGCCGATATTGGAAGTGGAGGAGGAGATACGCTTAGGCAGATTGCCAAATGGTTTGAAAAAAGAAATATTAAAGCTGATTTAGTGGGTATTGATGCCAATGATTTTATGATAAGCTATGCTCAAAACAAATCACAGAGTTTTCCTCAAATCAGCTATGAAAAACTCAATGTTTTTGATATTGATGCAGAAAATGAAAACAAATACGAGTGGGCGACTATGTCTCTTTTTTGTCATCATTTTACAGATCAGGAACTCATTTCTATTTTTAAAAATGTTTATAAATTAAACTCAAAGGGTTTTATTATTAATGATTTACACAGAAACCCAATAGCTTATTATAGTATTTATTTCCTCACAAGACTTTTCAAAGGTTCATATTTAGTACGACATGATGCGCCTCTCTCTGTTTTGAGAGCCTTTAAAAAACAAGAGCTAACCAATCTTTTAGAACAAGCAGGAATAAAAAAGTATAGGATAAAATGGCAATGGGCATTTCGCTATCAAGTAATTGTAGAGAAAAATTAATAAAATTATAAACTGATATAATCTAGTTTAGAAAGATGTTGAAAATCGTACAACAATTTTTAATACAAGAAGTATTTAACTGGTAACTGTTTCTTGATAACTGATAACTGAAAAGCATGTCCTTCGAAGAATTAGAACTTACCTTTAGCCGTTTTATAGATTTTGGAAAAGTATTAGACAAACCCACACGGAAGTTTTTGGTATTTTATCTGTATTCGATTCTGAAAGGAGACGGAGAAAAAAATGAGCTAGGGATAGAACAAGAAGAATTCGGCGCTTCGTATTTTTCATATTTAAGAAAAACATTAGATAAAATTTTTGAGAATCAGACGATTGTAAAACTTGCCAAAGAAAACGAGTCTCTGACTACTCAAATCATAAAAGATACTATCAAGTGGATAAAAGACACAGACAAAAAAATCAATGCTAAAAATCCATTTCAAGAAGAACAAGACAAATTTGATGCGTGGTCACACAAACCTACTCATCTGTACCTGACAGATTGGGATAACCTTATCAACTACCTTTCTATTCGCTACGACAGAGAAGAACTAGACACAGATTTTTATACACAAAAATTTAAGGAGCTTGTTCCGAAAAGCAAAGAGTTTGTCCTTTCAAAAGAATATGACCCACAAGCAGAAAAAAAACTCCCCTTAGACATCTTGATTGCAGACCTTTTGGCGCAATGGGATGCACTCTTGACAGCAAAATGGTTAGAGTTTCAAGCGCAATATTTGGAAGAAGAAAGTGAAGAGTTTTCTCAAAAACTCTATCAGAAGGCAGATGACTTAGAGAAACTAGGCAGTCTGATTTCTCCTTTTGCAATGGAAGTAGGACGTTATTGGGATTTGTCGCAAGCTCTTTGGAAAAAAACAGGATTTGAAGCCTTAGAAAAATACGCTTCTATCTTAGAAAATGAAACTGCCATTCAAGAACTTGTAGATTTGCTCGGCAGAATGCGTGAGGCGCAAATCGAAACCGAAGAAGAGGAGTATAAGGAAGTGGTGGTGTATCAGTCAAAAGTAAAAGACCCAAATTTGCGTTCTGAAATCAATGGAACACGAATGAGTAATGACTTAAACACCATTTTGCCTTCTGAAATTGCTCTGTTAGGAAAACCAGAAACCGAATGGCTATTTTTGAAAAAATACGCTGACAGTCAGCTTTTATCATTTCAGTATGAGGGAACAAAGACTATTTTCAATGCAGATGAAGAGACTTTTTCTCGTCAGCATCAGAAAAAGAAAGAAAAAGGTCCTTTTATAGTTTGTATTGATACGAGTGGTTCAATGCAAGGAACTCCTTCACAGATTGCCAAAACGCTTTGTTTTGCCATTATGAAAATGGCTGCTAAGGAAAGTCGAAAAGCCTACTTGATTTCTTTTTCTGTCGGAATAAAGAAAATCAGATTAGATGACATTGCCGAATCTTTAGACCGTATTGTAGATTTCCTCTCTATGTCTTTCGACGGAGGAACAGATGCCACGCCAGCTCTTTCCGAAACGCTAACGATATTGAAAGAAAATGACTTTAGAGATGCCGATGTACTTATGGTTTCTGACTTTGTGATGTATTCGCTTAGGGAAGATTTTGTAAAACGAATGGAAACTGAACGCCAAAAAGACACTCGTTTTCATAGCCTTGCTATCGCTCAAAATGCCAACGCCGAAATTTTGGAAGTCTTTGACCACAACTGGGTTTATAACCCCAAGCAGCAAAACATAATTCAGAAAATTTGGAAAGACTTGCAGACATTGGAAGATTAAAACGTGTTAGAGTACTGGACATGAATTTGTCATGACACTTTTAAAGTGTCGGACAATTTACACACCTAACTGTCCTGACACCTTTGAGGTGTCCGAGAAAATAAGGATTTTATCAAATGTCCAGTACTCTTCTAAAAACGTATTTATCCGTTTTCTCGTTAAATTTGTCATCATGGCAAATACACTAAAACTTACCGAAAAACAAATTCACTTTTTAGAAGAAAATCGTAAAGACCCCATTACTGGTGATGGATTTTCTTTGGGAGATACAATTGTTTTTTGTGCTGAATGCAAATCTGCTTTCACAAAAGAGAGTTGGGAATATATGGGGGCGAAGCATTGTAATCAGAGACGAACATTAAAAAACTTCCCCTCTACCTCTGCGCTCAAACTAAAGAAAAGAGAAGTTCAAAACTTTGAAAAAGCTGATATTGGCAATCGCTTGGGAGCATTTATGTTCGATATTATTATTGGAGGTTTACTTGCATTTTTAGTAGAACTTGGGTTTAAAAATGTTGGCTTTATTATCAAAAATGATATGGCGATGTGGTTTATTTTTACTCTCTATATGGTTTTCAGAGATATTTTTACATTAAAAGGCAGTTTAGGAAAAAAAATATTTGGTTTGTATTTCGTTTCCTCCAAAAAAGAAAAAAAGCCTATTTACGTACAAATTTTCTTTAGAAACCTTATCTATTGGATTCCAGTTTTTTTACTTTTTACTCTATTTTTTATTCGTCCAAGAAATAATGACTTTTTAATGATTACTGCTATGATTTCCCTCCTAGTTGTGGGCATTTTTAATGTTTTTGTTTATCCCTTATCTTTTTTAATTGGCAAAAGGAGCATTATAGATAGTTTATTAAAAATTAAGCTTTTACAGAAAAAGGAGTGCTAACCTATATGTTTCATTGAAGAGATTTTCGTTTAAATTAGTTGACAAACTTTTTTTAAAAAAATCTACATCCTCAAGCAACCTCTTGCAACCTTTCTGCATCTCATAAAGCAAGAAACAAAAACAACTTAATTTAGACGTCTTTAAAAATGAGTAATCGGATAAAACTTGTTTTACGTTTTTAAACTCAAAAATTGTAGTTAACATAGCTATTTCCTTGATTCTTAATTCGTAATTTTTCATTCGTAATTGTTTAAAAGTACGTATTCCACCTTTTTTATGAGATAATTTTATGTTCGGATTTCTTCGCAATAAAGAACGCTCTACTAAAGAACTATCAGAAAGCGAACTGATAGAAGCCTGTAAGAACGGCAGTAGTAAGGCTCAAAAACAACTTTATGAACAGCACTCTGGCAAGATGTTTAGTGTAGCATTGCGTTATGTAGGCAATCATCATGAAGCAGAAGACGTACTTGTTTCTGCTTTTATGAAAGTATTTGAACATCTACACACCTTTAAAGGAGAGGGGAGCTTTGAGGGCTGGATTCGTAGAATTGTCAGTAATGAAGCTTTAGGTCTTATTCGTAAGCGCAAGAAAGTCTTTATGGAAGAAATCGAAAACGCAGACTATAAAGGAAAAAATAATCCTGCCTCAACAGCTTTAGAGACAAATGATTTATTAGCGTTGGTAAAGCAATTACCAGACGGCTATCGAACAGTTTTTAATATGTATGCTATTGAGGGATTTTCGCACAAAGAAATAGCTGAAAAGTTAGATATTTCTGAAAATACGTCAAAATCACAACTTAGTAGAGCAAGAGCATTGCTCAAAAAATGGTTGGAACAGATAGATGATAATTTAGATAATACATTCAACAATCCAACAGATAATAATAAGCCAACGCATAGTTTCGTACTATAAGGCAAAAAAATACAACAATAAAAATTTTGATTTTTACATAAAGATTCTAAAAAAATCTTTTCAAAAATATAGTCATAATGGACAATCAAAAAAATAACTTTTTTGGAAATAATCAGAACGCTGATACAGAGTTAGATACTTTGTTTAGAGAAGTATTGCAGCATCATAGCGTTCCGACAGATGACCACGTTTGGAGAAGAATCCAAAATGGACTGGCAGATAAAGAAGTTGCTCCCATTACCAAAACGATTACAAAACGTACTTACCTTCCTATTTGGTCAGCTGTAAGTGGAGTGGCTGCTTCGCTTCTAATTTGGGCAATTTTCTTTGCCCCTTCTACTACAGAAATCGTAGAAGATAATTCGACTACAGCCAATACAAATAAAGTAGAAATAAAAGATAAGAGTATTGATGAAGAAAATAAAAATTCACAAGTTGCAGCTATTTCTTCTGATGAAAGTTTAGGTAAAGCAGAAAAAAATAATCAAGAAATTCAAAATATAGAAGCAACCTCTTCAAAAGTTGTCGCATCTAATAAGCAAACAAAAAGACCAACAATTACTATAAAACAGACTGTTACGCAAAAGCATATTGAGCAGGCAGTCGCCAGTATGGATAAAGACCAAACCAAAATCAAAAAGCAGCAGGCAGAAGAAGAGATGAGGCTAAAAAGCCCAAGTACGCATATTGCTGATAATGTTTGGGCGAGTGATTTTGTAGTGCAAAGTTCAGATGTTTCTTTTAAGAAAAACGAAAAAACAGCAAATGTACATGAGCTTAATGTTGATAATCATGCAGTTGCTATTACCGTGAAGCTAGGGAACAATGAATACGGTAGCTCAAGACATACTACTGATTACAACACAAATCAAAATCCTTCGCAGTTTGACAAGGCAAAAGATGTATTGAAAGAAGTTTGGAATTTCAAAACTGGCAAAAAAGTTAATTTACAAAAAATACTTCCGAATAATGAAAATGAAAAAGCAAATCACAACCAACAAACAACTCCTGTTGAGGCAGACTAATTTTATTCCTAAAAATGGTCTTTGGATGTTCTTACTAGGAATATTTACTCTAGCTACTGCCTCAACGTCTTTGGCACAATCAAAACCCGATACTGTCGTGATTGATTTTGGAGATAGTAGTAAGGTAACTATCCAAGTTCAGAATCAGAAGGATGCACAAGAAATCCGAGATATTGACTGGAATCTAATCATGGAAAAAACAGCCGTATATCTTGAAAATGCACATCAAAATAGCGACGGTGAAAATACAGAGGGAAAGCCTTCGGTAGATAATCAGAATCAACAAAACGAAATATCTGACAACGAAGATGTCTATGAAGTAAAAGATAACTCCAAAACACGAACAATTATTATTGGAACAAGTGGTATTCGCATTGAACGTGATGATGATGAAAAACGCAGAAAAAGGTTTTGGACACGCACTCGTCATCAAATTCCGATTGATTTTGGGTTGAATAATTATTTTGAAAATGGCAATTTTGGAGAAATTCCTTCTGGGAAACCTTATGAATTGCGTACGTGGGGTTCTCGTTATTTTGCCATAGGAACATCTTTCAAAACACAGATTGGAGGAAGAAAAAGTCCACTCATATTACAATATGGATTAGAAGCCTCTTGGAATAACTTTATGTTCTCTGGAGATAACTACGCTTTAGAAACAGAAAATGGCGTATCTTTTCCAGAATATGAAAGTTCATTAGACAAATCTAAGCTAACAGCTGCTTACATCAATTTACCTATTATGGTGCATTTAGATTTTGCAGACAATGACAGAAAAGGCTTAAAATTAGCATTTGGAGGCTATGCAGGATACAGAGTTGGGGGTTATACCAAAATCGTTTATCACGAAGATGGAGACCGTCAGAAAGACAAAGAACATTCAAATTTCCGTCTTAATGATTGGAGATACGGTGTAAGAGCAGAAGTTGGTGTTGGAGAAGGTAAGTTTGATAGTGGTCTTCGTTTATTTTTCAATTACGACCTCAATACACTCTTTAGAGAAAATTCTAATCTACCAGAACTCAATGCATTTAGCTTTGGCATAAGACTTTAAAAATAAAACCAACTATGAGAAGGTAAGTAGTTCGCCTAGAACAAATATCTCTTCCTATTAATTTAAAAATAAGCAATTACAGTATAGTGTAGTTGCTTATTTTTTTATGTGACGGTTGGAGAAAATAACCGTTGTTGAGGCTCAAAATGCAGCCATCAATGAAGATTTATAAAAAAACTGCTCAATAACAGAAAGTTATCAAGCAGTTTTATCATTATGATTTTTTTCGCACACTAAAGTATGCGTTACACTTTTGCTTTCAAATCTACTTTAATCTCTAATTCTTCAAGCTGTTTTTCGTCGATTGGAGCAGGTGCGTCTATCATAAGGTCTTTTCCTGCATTGTTTTTAGGGAAAGCGATAAAATCTCTAATACTCTGCTCGCCACCAAACAAAGCACACAGACGGTCAAAGCCAAGGGCAATTCCACCGTGAGGAGGTGCGCCGTATTCAAAGGCATCCATCAAGAAACCAAACTGAGCCTTTGCTTCTTCGTCTGAAAAACCTAAGAATGAAAGCATTTTTTCCTGTAAAGCTCTATCATAAATACGAATAGAACCTCCACCAATCTCAACGCCATTCAGAACCAAATCATACGCATCTGCACGTACATCGGCAGGATTGGTATTTAGTTTTTCTATATCTTGTTTCTTTGGAGATGTAAATGGATGGTGCATCGCAAACCAACGGTTTTCTTCTTCGCCCCATTCTAAAAGAGGGAAATCTACTACCCAAAGAGGTTTGTAATCGTTGTCTTTTCTAAAGCCAAGCTGATTGCCCATTTCCAAACGGAGTTCGCTCATTGCTTTTCTAGTCTTGTTAGCTTCTCCAGCCAACACCAAAATCAAATCGCCTGCTTTTGCATCACAAAGGTCTGCCCATTTTTTCAAGTCTTCCTCATTAAAGAATTTATCTACTGAAGATTTGAATGTTCCGTCTTCGTTGCACTTTAAGTAGATAAGTCCAGTTGCTCCGATTTGAGGTTTCTTTACAAAATTAGTAAGTGCATCTAGTTGCTTGCGAGAATAGCCTGCACAACCTTCTGCATTAATTCCCAAAATAAGCTCTGCATCATCAAAAACTTTGAAGTCTTTGCCTTTTGTAACTTCATTCATTTCCTTAAACTTCATTCCAAAGCGAATATCTGGCTTGTCGTTGCCATAGTTTTTCATCGCTTCGTCATACGTCATTCTAGGAAAATCGTAATCAATATCAATTCCTTTGAGTTCTTTGAAAAGATACTTCAAAAGTCCTTCAAAATTATTTAAAATATCTTCTTGTGAGACAAAAGACATTTCACAGTCTATTTGTGTAAATTCTGGCTGACGGTCGGCTCTCAAATCTTCGTCTCTAAAACAACGAACAATTTGGAAATATTTATCATATCCCGAAACCATTAAAATTTGCTTAAAGGTCTGTGGACTTTGTGGCAAGGCGTAAAATTCTCCAGGGTGCATACGGCTAGGCACAACAAAATCTCTTGCACCTTCTGGTGTAGATTTAATCAGAAATGGTGTTTCGATTTCCATAAAATCCTTTCCATCCAAATATCTACGCATTGCCTGTGCCATCTTGTGGCGAAGCATCATATTTTTTTGCAAATTCGGACGACGCAAATCTAAGTAGCGATATTTCATACGAAGCTCATCGCCTCCATCAGTTTCTTCTTCAATCAAAAATGGAGGAACTTTAGAACCATTCAAAATCTCTAAGGCAGAAATTTTGAGTTCGACATCTCCTGTTGGAAGGTCTGGGTTTTTAGAGGTGCGCTCAATAAGTTTTCCTGTAGCTTTAATTATGCACTCTCTACCTAATTTTTCTCTAACAAGCTCTAAAAGTGCTGGGTCGGTGCTATCTTCTTCTAAGAAAAGCTGTGTGATTCCATATCTATCACGCAAATCTATCCAAAGGAGCTTTCCTTTATCACGAATACGGCGTACCCATCCACAAAGGATGATTTCTTCATTTTTTTCTACATCGGAAAGACGAAGCTCTCCACAAGTATGTGTTCTTAACATAAAATCTATAATTGATATAAGCTGTAAGTTTCTTTTCTGATACACTAAAATGTATTGAATAGTGCAAAGGTAAAGTTTTTTTTATCTATCTTCTACTTCCTTCATTAGTTCTTGTATTTCTTTGTCGTCTTTAAATTTTTTAGAATAATGCTTTCCATTTTCATCAAGGTCTAAGTAAGGATTATATCCCATTAAGAACAGTTCTTTTCTGAAAAGTTCTTTACCTACTTTTCCTACAATAGTTTCTGCGCTGTTGTAGCTTTCCTTAGCTTGATATTCTGCATACTTATCCAATTCTTCTTTCATTGAATTTAGCTTTTTGATGACTTTCACATAGTCTTCTCTTGTAATTTCGTAGAGAGGTTTCAAAGTGTTGTCTATATCATCTATGAGTTTTTTAGAAAGCATCACTTGATGTTTGATATGCTTAAACTCATAATTTTGGATAGCTTCTTTTGCTTCTACTGCCGTAGGGTAGCCTTTTCTGCTCGGCATCACGACAGTTTTAATAGTTGAACTGCTTGTATTTTCTATCATAAAAGCATTATAAACTATTTCTTCATGATTCTTTTTATTTTCCAAGATTAAAATAACAGCATTTTTGCCTTGCTTTACCTTCTCTATAATTTTTATAGTGTCTCTTACTTTCCATTTCTCCGTTTTATCAATGATTTCTTGTCTTTCATAAAGGGCTTGCTTGTCTTGAAATTGGATACGACCTAAGAAGTCTCTTTTGTCTGGATACCAAGTTCCTTTTATAATATCTTCGTAATAGGAAACTTTAGAAGAAGAGCAGGATGAAAAAGCAACTAAAAAAATGATTAAAGAAAGATATTTCATAATTTGTTTGTATTGAGATTGAAAAGATAAATATACACATTTTGATTTGAGAGACACAAAACAATCCCACTTCATTTTTTCTTAGTATTTTTGTAATTGTAGCACACTCTTTAGAGTGTGAAAGTATAGCGTACTCTTCAGAGTGCGAAAATAATACAAGTAAAAAAAGCCATTCCAATAAATACATAAAATACATTATGAGTACAAATCCTCCAGTTCAAAGTCCTTACGTTTCCAAAAACAAACTGCGTGTCGTTACAGCAGCCGCTCTTTTTGATGGACACGATGCAGCTATAAATATAATGCGCCGAATTATTCAGTCTTCGGGTGCAGAAGTTATCCACTTAGGGCATAACCGTTCGGTAGAAGAAATTGTAAATTGTGCCATTCAAGAAGATGCACAAGCTATCGCCATTACTTCCTATCAAGGTGGACATGTAGAATTTTTTAAATATATGCACGACCTTCTGAAAGAACGAGGAGCAGGACATATCAAACTCTTTGGAGGTGGTGGAGGTGTGATTTTGCCTACCGAAATCGAAGAATTACATAATTATGGCATTACAAGAATTTATCATCCAGACGATGGACGTGCAATGGGTTTGCAGGGAATGATAAACGACCTTTTACAAAAGTCAGACTACCCAACAGGCGATGATGTAACGGAAGATGAGGTAGAAAAAATCAAAGAAAAAGATTCAAAACATATTGCTCGTATTATTTCGGCAGTAGAAAATTACCCAGAAGAGAACAAGCATCTTTTAGAAAAAGTAAAAACACTTATTCCAGAGAAATCTGCCCCAGTTTTGGGAATTACAGGAACAGGTGGAGCAGGTAAATCATCGATGGTAGATGAGCTAGTACGTCGTTATTTGATGGATTTTGAAGACAAAACGATTGCGATTGTGTCGGTCGATCCTTCTCGTCGTCGTACAGGTGGAGCTTTACTTGGCGATCGTATTCGTATGAATTCGATTACAAATGGTCGTGTTTATATGCGTTCTTTAGCTACTCGTCAGTCTAATTTAGCACTTTCAAAATACGTTCAAGATGCCTTAGATATTCTTAAAGCTGCCGAATATGACTTGATTATTTTAGAAACTTCTGGTATTGGTCAGTCTGACACAGAAATTATTGACCATTCTGATGCTTCTCTCTATGTCATGACACCTGAATATGGTGCAGCTTCGCAGTTAGAGAAAATCGATATGATTGATTTTGCTGATATTATTGCTCTTAATAAATTTGATAAGCGTGGTGCTTTAGATGCTTTGCGTGATGTAAAGAAACAATACAAGCGAAATCGCAACCTTTGGGACGTTTCAGACGACACCTTGCCAGTGTATGGAACAATCGCTTCACAGTTTAACGACGTGGGAACAAACACGCTTTACCGTGCTATCATTGATTTAATCAATGAAAAAACAAGTTCAGATTTTGACTCTTCTTTTGAGCTTTCGGCTGCCACTTCTGAAAAGCAGTACATTATTCCACCTGCAAGAGTTCGTTATCTGTCTGAAATCAGCGAAAATAATCGCCGTTATGATGAAACAGTAGAAACACAGTCCGAAATTGCTGATAAACTCTACGGATTGCACCAAGCTATCCAAACGGTTGAGGATAACAAAGAAATGAGTGAAGACATCAAAACGCCAATTTTGGAAGGTTTGAAAGATACTTTTGAGCAAGTAAAATTAGGTTTGGAGGGTACAAACTGGAAAATCATTGAAGACTGGAAAGACAAGGTAGCTTCATACAAAGCTGATGTTTTTACTTATCAAGTCAGAAACAAAGAAATCAAGGTAAAAACGCATACTGAATCGCTTTCACACACTCCAATTCCTAAAATTTCCCTACCAAAATACAGAAGTTGGGGAGATATTTTGAAATGGAATTTACAAGAAAACGTACCGGGAGAGTTTCCTTACACGGCTGGAGTTTTTCCATTCAAACGCACAGGTGAAGACCCAACTCGTATGTTTGCAGGAGAAGGACACCCAGAACGTACCAACCGACGTTTCCATTATCTCTCAAAAGGAATGCCTGCGGCTCGTCTTTCTACGGCTTTTGATTCGGTAACGCTCTATGGCGAAGACCCAGATTATCGTCCAGATATTTATGGAAAAATTGGCAACTCTGGTGTAAGTGTTTGTTGTTTAGATGATGCCAAGAAGCTCTATTCTGGCTTTAACCTTTCTGATCCTACGACTTCGGTTTCGATGACCATCAACGGTCCTGCTGCTACGGTATGTGCCTTTTTTATGAATGCCGCCATTGACCAGCAATGCGAAATTTATATCAAAGAAAACGATTTGGTAGAAGAAGTTGAGGCGAAAATTGCTAAGAAATATGAAGGAAAAACAAGACCACAATACTACGGCGATTTACCAGAAGGAAACGACGGCTTGGGCTTGATGCTTTTAGGTGTAACAGGCGATGAAGTGTTGCCAAAAGAAGTCTATGAGCAAATCAAAGCCAAGACGCTTATACAAGTTCGTGGAACGGTACAAGCTGATATTTTGAAGGAAGACCAAGCTCAAAATACGTGTATTTTCAGCACAGAGTTTTCTTTGAAACTAATGGGCGACATTCAGCAGTATTTTATCGATAAAAGCGTTCGTAATTTCTATTCGGTTTCTATTTCTGGTTATCACATTGCCGAAGCAGGAGCAAATCCGATTACGCAACTTGCCTTTACGCTTAGCAACGGCTTTACCTTTGCCGAATATTATTTGAGTAGAGGAATGAATATCGATGATTTTGCACCGAACTTCTCTTACTTTTTCTCCAATGGCATCGACCCAGAATATTCAGTGATTGGGCGTGTGGCTCGTCGTATTTGGGCAAAGGCGATGAAATACAAATATGGAGCAAACGACCGTTCGCAAAAACTCAAATACCACATTCAAACTTCTGGGCGTTCGCTTCACGCACAAGAAATTGACTTCAACGACATCCGTACTACGCTACAAGCCTTGTATGCCATTTACGACAACTGTAACTCGCTTCACACCAACGCTTACGATGAAGCCATCACGACACCAACGGAAGATTCTGTTCGCCGTGCCGTAGCGATTCAGCTTATTATCAATAAGGAATTAGGACTTGCAAAAAATGAAAATCCGATTCAAGGCTCGTTTATTATCGAAGAGCTAACCGATTTGGTAGAAGAAGCCGTTTTGAAAATCTTTGACCAAATTACGGAGCGTGGGGGCGTACTGGGAGCAATGGAAAGACAGTTCCAACGCACACAAATCCAAGAGGAGAGTATGCACTACGAGATGCTCAAGCACACAGGCGAATATCCGATTATTGGTGTAAATACCTTCCTTTCTTCGAAAGGCTCGCCGACGGTTGTTCCTGCCGAAGTGATTCGCTCAACAGAAGAAGAAAAGGAATACCAAATTCAGACACGCAAAAAGCTACATACTTTTGATGAGGAAAAGAGCAAACAAACGCTCAAAAACCTTCAAAAAGCAGCTATTCAACACCAAAATCTCTTTGAGCAGCTTATGGAAGCTACCAAAATCTGTACACTCGGACAGATAACCAGAGCATTGTTTGAAGTTGGAGGACAGTATAGGAGGAATATGTAGATAACTATTTACAAAAACCTACAAGAATATCTTTAATCTTGTAGGTTTTTCTTACTTTTGCAGATGAAAAACTCATTAAGTATAACAAGACATTATGAACAATTACAAACTACTTTACAGTCTTCTCCTTCTTTTACCTTTTACTCTTTTTGGTTGTAAAAATGATAAAGGTAAAGTTGTAGATAACACTTTACAATTAGAAGCAGCTACGCTTCCTCCACTATTTACAAAGAGTAATTATACACCTAATTACTACCATGTAAACCCTTATGAATTGTTAGGACTGTGGGGAGGAGAGCCTATTGCTAAGTCTTTTTATTCAGAAAAAGACATTAAAACGCAACAAAAAATCAATAAGAAAACCACAGATGGAATAATGACCTATTCTCCTGTGGATAAGGAAATAGAATGGACAGAGATTGATAAGGAAGAAATTACACCTTACACTTGGAAGTGGGCAGACTTTGAACTACTTCAAGTGGACGGAACACTAACTACTGCCAAACTACGTCGCCCGAATTGGTGGCTAAAAAAACATAATGCAACGAAAGCAGGAGATAGCGTATATTTAGACATACCAGAACTTGGAGCTAAAGGCTGGGCTAAATTAAAAGCCATACGAGTAAATCAACTAGACACTCGCTTTTGGGAAGAACATAGAGAAGGAGATTATCTTGCTCGTCCGATTACAGGAAAGTTTATACACGAATCTAAAGACCTATATCATCTTACTTTTAGTGGAGATTCAAAACCACTAGGCGTTACAGGAGGACATTTGATTTGGTCGGAAGATAGAAAAGATTGGATTCCTGCTACTGAGCTAAAGATAGGCGAACACGTTCGTACTATGGAAGGTACTGGAGTAGCTAAGTTAAAAAAGAGAGTAAAAGATAAGAAAGGCTACCATAAAGTCTATAACTTAGAAATTTATAGAGACCACAATTTCCAAGTAACCAAACAAGGGATTTTGGTGCATAATACCTGTCTCCCAGATTATAATACTAGACAAGTTATGGACAATGGAGGTAATATGGTAGAACGTAGGCTTGTTGCTAACGGTGACGACCTTTTTCAAGTAGCAGAACACTATTTGGGTCAGATGAAGTCATACAAAGAAATAAAAGATGGTTGGTTTGAGGGTATTTTGCCAGATGGAACTAAAAGAAGAGTAGAGTTTCAGATGACTGGCGAACCAGTAATGGGAGAAGGTCCACATGTCAAAGTTGTTGATTATGACAAAATTAGTGCGAAAGGCAAACCGAAGGGGCGTACTGTAGCTAAATACTTTATAGAAGGTCAAGAAGAGTTATAGATTATGAGAGTAACTAATTTTATGGACTTCTGTAAAACATTAGATAAAAAAGTCATACAAAACTCTACAATTACAATAAATAGTATATATAACTATCTATCCGAAGAGGGTAAAAAACCTAAATGGTTTCCAATAGAAAGTTGGAGAGAATTTGAACAAGGACTGAAAGAGTACACAGAAGAAGAAATAAGGGACATGTTTTTTATTGATAGCATTCAGTTGTTACAGAGTGAACTGACATTAATAACTATGGAGAGCTACTCTAAAAATATTTCGTTTGAGTTTAGAAATATTAGCGAATTTCTTTTATTGATAAATAATTATGATAAAATTGTAGATGAAAACATAGAGTTCATGCAGCCTATGGACTATATTCTAATAAATCAAGATTTGAGTTTTATTGTTATGATACATCATGAAGGATTCAGATTCAAATATTCAGAAGGTTGAAAAAAGATAATACGTGATGAATATTGAATATATTATAAGTGTTAACCCCCGTTCCTCGTAGTCTTCCATCAACAAAAAAATAAAAAAAATAATTGTTGGGCGTAGTTTTTAACGAAGTGAAGACTACGACCTATCAGTTAGGCAAATCTTAGATTTGAGTAGCTAGACATCAAATGCAACTTCTCGTATTTGAATTTCGTATATTTGTATGAAAGACAGTAACCGAAGTCGTTTTTGGGCGTGAGTAGTTGGGCTTTTAGGCATAACTACGTCGGTGAGATTTTTTAAGCCTTCTTTAGCTGATTTTTTCAGTTATTAGAGGGCTTTTTCTTGTAGAGTGTTTGGAGCATAATTCGGCTATGTTTCTTTTTCTTCTTGCTTGTAACACGTCTAATTTCAAAGATTGCAATAAAAGTGGCTTCTATGTTTTTATGAAACAAGATTGATTTTTTGCCTTTCCTTTCGTCTTCTAAAGTCAAATCAGCTTCAAAAATAACTTCTATGAGTTTTGGGAAGTCAGTTTTATCAATGGAGAGTTGATTATTATTTACTTCTTTACCTTCCCCTGCTGCATCTCGGCTGTCAGAAAATAAAAAAGTAGGCTCTCGCTCGTTCCCTGTTCCATCTCGGCTGTCAAAAAATGAAAAAGTATGCTCTCGCTTGCTTTTAAGCGAGTGAGTAACTATCTTGGAAGCCTCTGGCTGGCGTTTCAAAAAACATAGGTATTTGCAGCAACTAAAAAATACAGGTTGGAAGCCTAAATACATATTACTCACTCGGCAAAGCCAAGCGAGGACAACTGTAAAAAAAATACAACTGAGATTTCGTACATTTATACCAAAACAACTACGAAATTCCCACCGTTGTTGGTGTTTAAGCGACAGCGAGACAGCACCCATGGTAGAATTGAAATTAGAAAATGTAGTGTGATGAAAGCTACA
>NZ_JAHDIG010000039.1 GCF_020630935.1 Bernardetia sp. | reverse complement strand
AATCAGTAATCAGTAATCAGTAATCAGTAATCAGTAATCAGTAATCAGTAATCAGGGAGGAACTACATTTCTTGAATGATTATTGTCTTTTAAGTCAAAAAATTCGTAATTCTAACATATTCTTGAATGAAAATTTTTATTTATTTTTTTATCTCATTCTCTCTCATTTCTTTTTCAACCTTTGCCCAAGAAAAAGGACAAGCCAATGATATGTCGGAGGAAGAAGAAAAACTAGAACTCCCACGCAAAAGTTCTATTTCAACATTGATGCAGGAAATCGGACTAACAGAGTTTTATGTTCGTTATAGTCGCCCAAGTGTGAAGGGAAGAAAAGGCGATATTTGGGGAGAACTTGTGCCTTATGGCAAAGTTTGGCGAGCAGGTGCAAATGAGGCGACAACTATGGAATTTTCTAGTGATGTAAAAATTAATGGAAGACCATTGAAGAAAGGAAAATATGCTATTTTTGTTATTCCACAGAAAAGAGGAGACTGGACATTTATTTTCAATACGGCAGTAGATTCTTGGGGAAAAGAGGCATACGACTCTAAAAATGATGTTTTGCGTGTCAGTGCGACTGTTGAAAAATCAAAATTTCAAGAAACTTTAGCGTATGATTTTGATAAAATATTGGAAAACGAAGCTACTTTTATTTTGCGTTGGGAATGCAAATTAGCAAGAATTACAATCCAAGTAAATACAGTAGAAGAAGCCAAGAAAAATATTGCAGAAGCTATTTCAAAATATCCAAACGACTGGCAGGTATTAGTACGTAGTGCAGGATATTACAAAAACGAAAAAATAGAACTTCGTCAAGCACTAGACTGGGCAAATCAAGCTATAAAACTCAAAAATGACCACTACCTTCCCTACTGGGTAAAAGCTGAAATATTAGCCTTAGGAAATGACTACAAAGGAGCAATAGAAAACGCAAAAAAAGCATTAAAAGTAGGACAAGACGATGCCAATTTTATTTACCAAGAGACTATTCAAGCACAGATAGATACGTGGATTCTGAAATTAAATTAATGACGTAAAAAGCATTTATTCCAACTTATTAAAGACATAAACAAAAACTTTTTGTAATAGAATCCGTTTATCTAGGTACAGATTTTGCTAAAAAGGCGATTGCCTTTTATTTTTAATAGCATTCTCTTGCTTTTTATCTTACACATTTTTTTAACTTATTTCTTATGAATTACTTCCCATTTTACAAGAGATTTTTTCTTCTTACATTTTTACTCGCCTTCTTATTTCTTACTTTTTCATCTTGTAAACGAGACAAATTCGGACATACTACCGAAGAAATAGATATTGCTTACCTCATCCCAGAAGCTGAAATAGATACAGAAGAAGCTGAAATTTGGATAAAACAACTCATAGATGCCAAGCAAAGTGAGCTTTACTTTCCAGATTCTTTTGCTAGAAGTTTTTTGAAAGAGCAGTTGTATTTATTTTATCAGAAAAATAACTTTCAACCTGTTTGGTACTCTGCCACTACTGTTCTTCCTCATACACAATCTCTGATGGGCTACCTTAAAAGTGCAGGTTCGGAAGGACTAAACGAAGATGCTTATGCACTTGCTGATATAGACGAAACACAAACTGCTTTGTTGGGAACAGATGGAGATTATGACTTGCCTAAGCTCATGAAACTTGACGTTTTCACAACAGCTATGGCTCTCACTTACTTAAATCATATTAAGGCTGGTAGAGTCAAGCCAGATGAAGTAGGAGATGAACTAAATATTTGGCTAGAAGACTATCATCCTGCTGATTTTGTAGATGTGCTTTACAGTGCTACCCAAAACAATACATTTGATGATATTATCAAAAAGGCAGAACCTCAATACGAACTCTATGCAAAGCTAAAAGAAGCTAGAGAAGAGTATAAAAAAATAGTAAGAGAAGGAGGTTGGGAAAAAATTAATATTGAAAATTATAAAAAGATTAAAATAGATAGCACAGAAGAGTTTAACCGTCATGAACTTGTTCCTACTATTAGAAATATATTGAGCAAAACAGGAGACCTACAACTTACAGAAAATGATGCTTCTGATACCTCACAAGTATATGATAAAAAACTACAAGAAGCTGTCAAAAATTTTCAAGAACGCCATACTTTAGAAAGAGATGGAGTAGTAGGAAATAATTTGCTTAAAGAACTGGCTACTTCGGCAGAAACAAGATTAGAGCAAATAGAACTCAATATGGAACGTATGCGCTGGCTCAGAGATTCTTTGGGAGATAGCTATATTATTGTGAATGTTCCTTCGTATTGGATGCGTTTGTACGATTATGGAAAACGAAATTTTGAAACCAAAGTAATGGTAGGTCGTTCTTTTCACGCTACTCCTCTCTTTGTAGATACAATGAAATATGTCGTGATGAGTCCGAAATGGCATGTTCCTGTCAGCATTGCCACCAATGAGATGTTGCCTAAATTACGTCGTGGAGGTAGCTATTTTTCAAGGAATAATTTTAGTATTTATCAGCGCACCAGTAGTGGAGTAAGAGAAATTAGTCCAAGTTCTGTAAATTGGAGTAATGTAAGCAATATGGGTAATTATTCTATCGTACAAAATTCGGGAGCAGGAAATGCACTTGGTAGAGTAAAGTTTATTTTTCCAAATGCAAACAACGTTTATATGCACGATACACCTTCTACCCAGTTTGACAAAGCAGATAGAGCCTTGAGCCACGGTTGTATTCGTTTGCACGAACCAGAAGCATTAGCCAATTATATTTTAAAAGAAAAACCAGAAACATGGACTCCAGAAAAAATACATGAAACGATGTATGGTGGAACGACAACTAATGTTTACCTAGACAGGCAATGGGTTGTTCATATTGTCTATTGGACAACGTGGGTAGATGATAATGGAAAAGTTCATTTTTCAAAAGATGTTTATGGTTATGACCAAGCACAGAAGGATATTTTAGCAAAGCGTGATAAAAACCTAGAAGAATGGATGCAAAAACGTTCTAAGGAATTTAGTGTCTTGAAAAAAAATGAATTAGCAATGAAATAAAAGCATTCAGTGTAAATGATTATCGGTGAGATACCGACAATGGCGAAAAGTTTAGCACATTGAAACAGAAGCATTTATTCTAAACTAAACAATCTTTATAGTAAACCTCAAGAGAATTTATTTTCTTGAGGTTTGTTTTTTTGTAACTTTATAAAGAAGTTGTTTAATGCATTCTGCTTGGACTCACTTCTTCGTCAGTATATGCTGACGAAACGGTAAGCACAAGATGGAATCTTGCGCTAGAAAACCATCCTTAAACAAGTTCAAAGTTTCAATTCTTTAATTTTACTCAAATGCCAACTATCTATCCACCTTCTTCATTAGAAATCCCCTCAACCCATAAAAGTATTTTCTTAGCAGGCAGTATTGATATGGGAAATGCTATCGATTGGCAACAAGAAATCATTGATAATTTTGAAGAAAATCCAATGTTACATTTTTTCAATCCACGCCGAAAAGACTGGGATAGCTCTTGGGAACAAACCATTGAAAACACCTATTTCAAAGAACAAGTAACGTGGGAACTAGACGCACTAGAAAAAGCTGATTTGATTGTCTTTTATTTTGCTCCCACTTCAAAAGCTCCTATCAGTCTGTTGGAATTAGGACTTTTTGCCAGAAAAGAAAATATCGTAGTCTGCTGTCCGAAAGGCTATTGGCGAAAGGGAAATGTTGATATTGTCTGTGAGAGGTTTGGTATAAAACAAATAGAAACTCTAAAGCATCTGATAGAAGAAATAGAAAAAATAACTCATTGAAACAACAAGACCTACATCTTTTCAGATATAGGTCTTATTTTTATTTCTTGCTATCTAAAAAATTATTTTTTGTCTTTTTTAGGAGCTGGTTTTTCTGAACGTTTTGCAGGTGTTGGTTTAGAAGGTGTTTGTTTACCTTTCTGCGTGTTCGGAGTGTTTTCTTTCTTTGACATAATAAATAGAATAATAACAGATAAAAATTTGCCTACTCTATGAGCTTTTCGGCTACTGCTCCTCTATTTTACATCGTACAGGTAGATGTTCTGATTTGCAAATCTGATAGTATAACGCAAAGGCAAAAAATAAGTTGTTATTTGGACGAAAAAAATCAATTATTTTTTTACTTTTTTTCTACAAAAGAATGTATCTCACTGAGAGCTTGTAAAGCTCCTGTATCAATGCCAATATGTGGAGGTTTTATCTTGAAATCCTTTGGATTAATACGAACTACATTTGCCTTATATTTATTTTTTAAAAGACGTGTTTTCATACGAACAGCCTGCACATGTGGTCCTGAACCTATTTCAAAAACAATAATATTCTTTCCTTCATTGGCTTTCAGAAAGGTTTGAAAATTTTGTTCCTGTGCCTTTGTACGTGTATTGACAAACGTATCATCTCTAAACATATAGACATTTGGACGAGCCATTACCTTCGAATATGGACACATCGGAAAACGATTGTCATAAATTCCTAGGCGAATAACTTTGCCAGTCAGCTCAGTTTTCCAAATCTTATTAGAAAGTTTTGGGTTACTACTTTGAAAGTAAGCTAGTGAACCGTGTAGTTCTCTAATTTTTTCTTCCTCAAAACCAGCTTTCTGAAAGTGAGAATCTATATTTGAGGTAATGACAAAATAGTCTAAATTAAATTTTTCAATCCATTCTTTCAAGATATAAAATCCTTGATGTGGCTGTGTATTTTCATATTCTTCCATTCGCTTACCAAACAAATCCCAACTATACGCAGGGTTTTCCAAAAAAGCAGCAGGATTGACGGTTTCAAAAACTGTTTTCTCCGTTTCGGCTTCTACTTGTCCCCATTGTCCTCCTTCTTCTCCACGGTAGTCTGCCAGTCCAGAATCTACGCCCATTCCAGCCCCTGCCGTAATGACGAGGGCATCAGCTTCTTTGAGCCAGTTTTTGATAGTTTGTAAGTCTTGTGTTTTCATTTTTTATCAGTTTAGAATTTGCTGTGTATCTAATAGAAATATTTTATATTGTTAATAATTTTAACAAATGTTCATTAAAGTTGCAACTATTTTTTTTATCACTGCGTTGCGATAAAATAAACAAATTAATTCATAAATAATACAGAGATGAATAACATAGAAGAAATATTAGATAAAATATCTGAACAAAGTACAACACTAGTAGAAAGTATTTTAAGTGCAAATAAAATAAATCTCTCTAACTCTAATTTAAGTAGACATTACAGTAACAATGTGGATAAGTGGCTCATAAACTTACAAAGTCAAATAGATAAAAATCCTCGTAAAATGTCCATTTTACTTCAACACCTGTGGATGAGCAACTTTACTGTTAAATTTGCTAATGATTTTCAGCATATTAAAAGCTTTGAAATAAATAACTGGAGTGCTAAAGAAAAAATAGATTTTATCTCTCAAACATTTGAAAACTCTTATCATTATTTCATCTTAATTCTATTATCACAAGAAAATTGTAATACTTGCGACTTATATGATTCTTGGTACATTATAGAAAAAGCAATACAGAATAAATGGAGATTAGATGACAAAAAAACTTCTGGTAAAAACTGGATAATATCAGAACTGAAATTGTTTGATTTTTACGCAGGGGATATACTAAGACTTAGGGTGATTAGAAATCTGAATTCACACAGTAATATTATTATCAGAGATGAAGTTATATTATCACTTGAAGAAGATGAAACACAGGATATAACATTAGAGGTTAATCTTCTTACTAATTTTCTTATGGATGTTTTAACTGTAGGATTACACTTCACATACAAATTGATAATAGAAAAGAGTGCTTGGATTTATCCACTAACAGTACTCTATTTAGAGAATGAATCTAATATAAAGAAAGGGAATTTCGAAATTTTAAATAAGAAGGAAAACGAATATAGACTTTTTCTAAAAGATAAACCCAATTTAAGCCGTACGTTAGACTTCTGTTTTGAATTCAGAGATACGATTCTGTCATTTATAGATAGAAATTTTGATAAAGACAAGATGAAAAGTTTGGGAATTGATAGCGAAGATTTATTTTTAGGACTTCTAGGTTTGATATTCCACTACACTAGTATAGGTATTTGGAGAATTTTGTACAAAGGTACAGTAGATAAATTGCTTGAAGAATTTGGATTTATAGTGGACAAGAAAAAAATATCTAAGCTACACGAAAAATCTTTAAAGAAAATTCCTAAAAACTTTTTTGAGTATTCATTACTAATGAAAAAAATGATTTTAAGGCAAAAATTATCAAAGAACGAAGTAGCCTTGAAAAAAATAATTGCAAAGCCTAATAGTTCGCCAAACCTTAGTTTGTCGTTTGCAAAAAAAATTATGACACAGATGGTTAAGAAAGACACTAAAGTTGCATATGGTTTTTTATTATTGTTTATAATATTACAGATAGGGCTAAATATTGATGATTTTGATGGAGCAATTTCAAAGCTAGGTACAGATTAATTTTTATAGCAACTATTATTTACCCCTCCCACCCTCCAATCTATCAAAAATAGCTTCAAAAAGCTCCGAATTAAAATAAGGGACAGCAGCAAACAGATGGTCAAAAATATCAAAGATAATTTTTTCATACTCTGCCCTCTCTTTTGTATCAAAACGTATAAATCTATATCTCTTAGTCAAAAAGAACTTAATTTCGATACGTTTTTCTGATTCATAGTAAGGTCTGCTAACAATACTAGCATTTTTTTTTTACCTTTGTGAATTGTTTATTTATGGACAGTAAATAATCCTAAAAAATTGCCTGAAAACACTATCAATCCCTTTTAATTTTATCCCTTATCTTAAAAACTTAAACACACATATCAGAATGTATAAAATTAGTTTAAAAATAACTACACTTGTGTTAGCCTGTGTAATGTTTACAGGTTTTGCTCGTGCCGATGAAGGCATGTGGTTGCCTATGCTTGTCAAACGCTTAAATGAAGCTGACATGAAAGCAAATGGCTTAAAGCTAACAGCCGAAGAAATTTATAGTGTAAATAACTCTAGCCTTAAAGATGCTATTTTTGGCTTAGGGTATGGCGACCCTTCTTGGAACTTCTGTACTTCAGAAGCTATCTCTTCAAAAGGACTTTTACTAACCAATCATCACTGTGCTTTTGATATGATTCAGAATCATAGTACAGTAGAAAATGACTATCTAACAGATGGTTTTTGGGCAAAAACAATGGCAGAAGAACTTCCAAACAAAGGAATTACAGCTTCTGTACTTGTAAAAATGGAAGATGTAACTGAGCGCATCAAAAAAGAGCTTGATGGACTTAGTCTTGATGAGCAAGCAGAAAAACTAGAAGAAATTAAAGCTCAAATTATTGAAGAACACACAAAAGACACCCATTACAAAGGTTATATCAAAGATTTCTTTTTTGGAAATGAGTATTACCTTTTTGTATCAGAAGTATTTTTAGATGTTCGCTTAGTAGGTGCGCCTCCTTCATCTATTGGTAAGTTTGGTGGCGATACAGACAACTGGATGTGGCCACGCCATACAGGAGATTTCTCTTTGCTTCGTATTTATGCAGACAAAGACGGAAAGCCAGCCGAATATTCTACTGACAATGTTCCTTTGCAGCCTAAACACTCTTTACCTGTTTCGATGAATGGCGTAGAAGAAGGCGATTTTGCTATGGTTTTTGGTTTCCCTGGAGGAACAGAGCGTTTCAAAACTTCTTATGGATTAGATGTAGATTATGCTGTTACAAATCCTGCTCGTATCAAATTGCGTGAAAAAAGACTTTCTCTTATGAAAGAACAAATGGACATAGACGATGCTACTCGTATTGCTTATGCTTCAAAATATGCTTCAATTAGTAACTACTACAAGTATTTTATCGGACAAAATGAAGGTTTAAAGCGTTTGAAAACAATAGATAAGAAAAGAGAACAAGAAAAAGAGTACCAAAAATGGGCAGATGGCTTGGATAAGCAAGAGTATAGTAGCGCACTTTCTCGTGTTGAAAAAGCCTATGCAGGTTCGACAGATTATATGCTTTGGAGTGCCTACTGGCAAGAAGCATTCTTTGGAAGTGAAATCGTACAGTTTGGTTTGAATTTCAGACAATTAGATATGGCTTTAGCTGGTGGAAATAGTGAAGAAGCTGATGCAGCTATTGAAGGTCTGACAGCAAAACTGAAAGAAACTACTAAAAATCACTTTGAAGAATACAATGCAAAAGTAGATAAAAATGTTACTGGTGCTTTATTGGGAATGTTTTACAACGACATCAATGAAAAATATCATCCAGAGATATTTGCAACAGTAGCTAATGAATATGGAAAAGATTTTGACAAATATGCTGCTTATCTTTTCGAAAACTCTATTTTTGCCAGTGAAGAAAAAGCTATTAAGTTTTTGGAAAATCCAAATTCAGAAGTGCTTTCAAAAGACCCTGTAATGGAACTCATTCAGTCTGTAATTGCTAAATATAGAACTATTGCACCTCAACTTATGGCTGCTAATCAAGAAGTTGAATTAGCTATGAAAGACTATGTTGCAGGACTTTTAGAGAAAAACAAAGACAAGAAATATTATCCAGATGCAAACTCTACATTGCGCCTCTCTTACGGAAACGTAAAAGCCTACTCTCCAAAAGACGGTGTTAAATATCAGTATTATACTACGTTAGAAGGAGTGGCTGAAAAGTATGTTCCTAAAGACGATGAGTTTGATGCACCAAAAGAGCTTTTGGACATGCAAAAGAATAAAAACTATGGTAAGTATGCTGATAAAGATGGAAACTTGCGTGTAGGATTTATTACTAACAACGACATCACAGGTGGTAACTCTGGAAGTCCTGTTATTAATGGAAAGGGAGAACTTATCGGACTTGCCTTTGATGGAAACTGGGAAGCTATGACAGGCGACTTAGTGTTTGATGAGCAGTACAAGCGTTGTATCAACGTAGATATTCGTTACGTACTTTTCTGCATAGACAAACTTGCTGGTGCAACTCGCCTTATTGATGAGATGGAATTGGTTTCTACTAACAATCATAAGCACGAGTGTAAAAAAGAAAAATGCAAGAAGAAAGGAAAATGTGTGTGTAAAAAATCATAATTACAAAAAAAGCGATACTAAAATTTTAGTATCGCTTTTTTTATTGAATTTTTTAAGCTTCAAGAAAAATCAAAACCTATAAAAGAAATAAATCAGACCTTCTAACGAAAGTCTGATTTATTTTTAAGTTGTTCTACAACTTATAAGTTATAACTTGAGAGTTAATTACATACCAGGGCGAATAGAAAGAACTTCTTTCTTATTTTCTTGATAACGCTCTTGGCATTGCTTTACAATCTCTACGGCTTGTTTTTCATCTTGCCAATCTTCTACTGACACTTTCTTTTTTTCTAAGTCTTTATAAACTTCAAAGAAGTGTCCAATTTCTTTCAATAAGTGAGGATTTACATCTTCAAACTTATGAATACTATTCCAAATTGGGTCGGATACAGGAACACAAAGAACTTTTGCATCAGGACCTTTCTCATCTGTCATATTAAAAATACCAACAGCACGTACTTCAATCAAACAACCTGGGAAAGTTGGTTCAGAAACAAGCACCAAAACATCTAGTTCGTCGCCATCTAAAGCAAGCGTTTCTGGCACAAATCCATAATCGCTTGGGTAGTGCATAGAAGAAAAAATCATACGGTCGTAACGAATCATACGCTTTTCAGCATCGTATTCATACTTATTTCTACTTCCTTTAGGTATTTCTACAATTACATCGAAGGTAAAGTCATTCTGTTCTGCCATTATTTTTTTATTTATAATTAATATAAAATGATTACTATTTTTTCGGTGTGTTCCTCTTTTCAAATCTTAATTTAATAAAAAGGGAGTGCAAAGGTAGTTTTTTTAGTGTAATTTATCAACTTCTAGGCAAAGTTATACTTTACAAATTCATTAAAATTATCTTCCTATCATCACAAAAGCTCCCCAATATATTGGGTCTGCATAGTTCGGATTCTGACGTAGCTCTCGTTTTGCTTCTCTGATAGCAACTCGCTTATCTTGTGTTTCTTTCCATTTTTTATAGAAAATTTTCATTAACTCTTGTGTCGCATCATCATCTACTTTAAACAACGACATCAGAAGCGCATCTGCACCAGCTATCAAAAAAGCACTTTGCAAACCATATACTCCTTCTCCTACTTTGGTTTCGCCACGTCCTGTTTCACACGCACTCATTATGACAAGTGGAGAATTGAAATTAAGCGTAGCTACTTCAGAAGCTGTCAAGATACCTTCATCTCGGTTATACTCGTGAACACTTCTATTCTGTACCATATTTCCTCCTGCTTTAAAAAGAAGTCCAGAACGCATATAAGGGTCATTGTATGTTCCTAAAGCTGTCGAACGCTCACGTTCTTCCCTAGAAATGTCTTCTTTAAATACGCCATGTGTTGCAATATGATACACTGTATTCTCTCTAGCACTCAAATTTTTCATTTGATTTTCTTCAGCATTCTCATTCAGATAGGTAGTTACATTTTTATTTTCGCCTTTTAATTGTGAAGAAATAATCTCTACCTCACGTTCTGCTCCCAGCAATGTTGGATAACTCTGTGCGCCTTGATAATCTACATAAAAGAGTGGGTTTCCAAACAAAACAAAATTATTAGGAAAAACATTATTGACTTCCTTTTCTACAATTTGACGTGTACTGGTAAGCTGAGAGATAAAGTAGTTATCTATAACAAAATCGCTTTCGCCCATTCTGAATGTTTCGACATTGAGCTGATTATAAACTCCATCACAAGCAAGATAAATTTTACCTGCATCTTTTGCTATCTTGTCGCCAATAGGTTTCCAGTATATGTCATACGAATCATAATCTTCTAAAGAAAACTCCACTGTATTTTTATAATACTGCAAATCTCCGTCTTCCATTTTATTCCCATTCGGCATTTTTGCTAGTTTGATTTGTCCAGAAGAAGGCAAAACCAAAGCAATATAATTTACACTATCTGTAAAGTCTTTTTCAAACTGACGATAACGAATAATTTCGACAGCATATTCTTTATTTTTCAGATTTTTCTGAACATCTTTCCAAGTGATTGCCTCTTGTTGGGTGGCTGCTGCAAAATCAGAAGACTGGCGAGATAGTATCTTTGATAAATCTTCAATTTCCTTTTGCAAGCTACGAACATCTATATTTTCTTGTTTGAGTTGTTCTGGGCTTAGTGCCAAAGCAGAGTTGAGTTGTATCTTTTTCACTTGCCATTTTTCAAAATTTACACGAAGCGTATCGTCTGGACTTCGTTTATAAATTTCGTTACGCAACTTTTGCGACTGACCTAATAAAATTCCTTTTGTAAGGAGAATATTATCATACAAATCTTGTAATAGCTTTTTCTTTTTAGGTTGTAATTTGACAACAAGATGTGTAAAAAACTCAAAATCTGGACGAATCTGCTCCCAGTTTTTTGCTTTTTCTCTATCACTAAGTACTGCAAAAGTAGTGTTTATATACTCTTTGTGTTTGTCTAATACCTCACTCAAATATTTTTCTGCTCGCTTATAATCATTTTTTACGTAGTACATACGAGCAATTCGCCCTAGCACTCCTACATATTTCGGATGAACTTGACTAAATACTTTTGAGTATTTTTTACGAGCATCTTCATAAAATTCTTGTGCCGTTTCAGGATTATTTTGTTGAATTTCCAAATCTCCTAGCAATACATTTATTTCTGCCAAACTTACCAAAGATGCCGATGGTATTTTTTGTAAGATAGATAATGCTTTTCCTAGTTGGTCTAAAGCTGTTTGAATGTCTTTGTGAGCAACATATAGCTCTGCCGAAGTTTTCAAAAAACCTGCATATACTGGTGTATTCTCTCCTAAATTTTTTATTAAGGTCTTGTCTGCCTCTTCTAATTCTTGTGTTACTTCTTTCCAATCAGCATCAGAATAAAAATTAATTTTAGCAAGTTGAATCAGTGTGTTTGCCCTGTCTAAATGGTCTGCTCCTAATACATCTGTTTTTATTTTTAGTGCTTTTTGGGCAAACTCTTGTGCCTTTTCATAATCTCCAATAGCTAGATTATAATCTGCTAAAAGACTTAAACTTGTTACGGTACGGATAGAATTATCACCAAAAATATTTTGAGCAATAGATAGAGCTTTGTTGGCAAACTGCTCTGCCTCTACGTATTTTCCATTGGCAAAGGCTAAATTCGCACTCTGATTATACGTATTTATTAAAAAACGGCTGTCTCGTCCATATCTTTTTTCTTTTTCTGCAACTGTTTCTATCAAAAGCTGTTCGGCTGCACTAAAATCTGCCGTTTCTATGTAAAGAAAGGCTAATTCTTCGGCAGCACTAGAGTTAGCAATAGACTGGCTAGAACGGCTAAATCTTCTTTCAGCTTGGTTCAATAATTCTTCTGCACGGTCGTAAAGCCCCATCGTTACGTAATAATGCGCTGCTGTTTCCAATGCTTTTGCGTGTTCGAAGGCTAAAGAAGGATTGTACTGCTTATCATATATTTGTAGCATCTGAAAAACTTGTGCATCTACTTGCTTATAATTACTTTGTTGCATATTCAAGCGAGCAGCAACTTCTAACTGAGCAGCATAACGAGGATGGTCTGTACCATATCTTTTTTCAATAATTTGTAAGGCTTCTTTAGATTTTTCATTGGCTTTTTCAAACTCATCGTTTGCCATATAATAGTCTATCCAATCATTTAAAGAGCTGAGATAGATAAGACTTTGAGGTTCTACAAAGTTTGTCAGTTCTTTCATATGAAGATTGTAAAGCTCTCCTGCTCTTTTAAATTTCTCTGTATAATTAAAATAAAACTTTGCTAGTTTTATATTAGCAAGATGATAGCCTAATGTTTTTATACCGTGGATACGAGCATGAGAAGCCACCCACTCTTCCATAAGTTTTCCAGCTTCTTCATAATCATCAGCTGCCAAACGAACATAATAAATATCTTCTATGATGGCTAAACGCCTTTCTGTATCTTTTGGGACAAGTTTGGTATTTTTATACATATCAGTCAATAATCTAAGCGACTGTGCATAACGCTGATTTTCATAGTTCCACATAGCATCAGCTTGAAGTGCAATAGAATATTGCAAATGTCCTGTACCATAATATTTTGCTGCATTGCGTTCTAACTCCCAACGCTGTCTAACGTTTTGAGTATTGTACTGTATGTTTTGAAAAATTTTTGGCTTTAAAGAAAACCCTTGTTTTTCTATACTTTGCTGAATTACGAAGCCACTATTGATGTAGTAATCTATGAGTAGAGTATGTAGTTTGATATAATCTTTATGCACAGTTCCGACCGTTCTTTCAGCACGGTAGAGCGTTTTTTCTAGTAGCTTTCTTATTTTTTCTCTCTCACCTCCATTGTCTATCATTAACTGAATTTTGACATATTGATTTCGGACGTAGGCAAGCTGGCGAGTAGAAAGTTCCGATTTGATAAACTCATCTGCTTGCTCTACATATTTTCCTGCTTCTACATATCTTCCTGCCAAACGAGCAGCATCTGCACGAAGCGATATTGCTTGGACATAATCTGTTTTTTTGCGATTTTTTTCTCTTTCTGAAAGTTTGCGTGTTTGAGTCTGTTTGTTTGCATCGCTATAAAATTGAGCCTCATTAGCGATTAAATTTTTCCTAACACTTATCAAATCTTCTATTTGGTTATCCAACAGATTTAGGAAATTACCTCTTTGAAAATCGATAAGCACTTGGGTATAATACACCTCTGAAAGAATATACTCTTCAGTAGGTTTTTCCCCCAATATTTTTTTAGCTTCTGTTAAATATGTTTCAGCTTGCTGAGTAAAAGAATATTCAGCATAATATTTTGCAGCCTGTAAAAGAGCCAAGCCATGTCCTTTTCCATTCTCTCCTTGTTCTTTACGATGTTCTATAAATTTTTTTACTGTATTATGGAAATTTGTAATCTCTCCTGTTGCTTCATAATATTTAATAAGATATTTTTCTATTTGAGTGGCTATATCCTTTTTTCCTCTTTTATTGGCTTTCTTATACAGTTTTTCAGTTTCGGAAAGTGCTTTCTTATAGTCTCCATCTTCAAAATAGTGTTCAGAAATTTCTAAGTTTCTCAATAGCTGTTTTTCTGCTCCATCTCCTTGTGCAAAACTAGAAAAAGATAGAGTAGAGATAAGCAAAAGTATAAGTAGTGTATTCTTTTTTAGCATAAAATTATTTTCTTGATTTTGTTGAGAATGAGACTCTATTTCTAAAGTACTGGATGTTGAAGTAAGTATCGTCAGTCAGACACCGACAATGGCAAAAACATATACCAAAAAATGCCGTTGTTGGTGTTTTATTGTAGCGACACCACCAACTTTTTTATATCATGTCCAGCACTCTATTTTTTTTCATTCTAGCAAACCGTTAGTATCTTATTTTCACTTAAAGTTAGTGTATTTATATCTAAACTAAAGCGTTCAGTTATTTTCAGATTTATAGATACATCTAAATTACAAAAAATAATTATATAGAATGCCACAGCTTATTCTGTTTGTGATATATTTGTCTATTTATGCACTTTAACTTCTAATTCTTTATGTTTTATTTTTTATCCAAAACGCTTTTCTATTTTCTAATGCCTATCACTTGGATAACACTATTTTTACTAATTGCTGTTTTTTCTAAAAAATGGCGCACAAAATCTTTAAAAATAGGCGTAGTATTATTTCTAGTGGTTACGAATCCTTTTTTAGCTAATGAAATGTATTTGCTTTGGGAAGTTGCTCCCACTCCTATAAAAAAAGTAGAAAACTATCAAATAGGAATTGTCTTGACAGGAATGAGCAACTCAGGAAAAGAACCAAAAGATAGAGTTTATGCACAAGCAGGCATAGATAGGCTTTTACAGGCTATACGTTTATACAAAGAAGGAAAAATAAAAAAAATTTTAGTAGTGGGAATGTCTGAAGAAATAAACCTTACTACTGGAGAAGAAAAACTACCCAAACGCACCTACAAATATAAAGATATGCTCCAAGATATGTGCATTGCAGAAGAAGATATTTTAATAGAATCATTATCTAAAAACACCTATGAAAATGCGCAGTTTTCTGCTATTTTTTTAAAGGAAAAACTAAATTATCAGCCAAATAATAAAAATCAGATTTTAGTCATTACATCTGCATTTCATTTGAGAAGGGCTTTAGGTTGTTTTGAAAAAGCAGGTTTGAAAGTAGATGGGTTTTCTACGGATTTTATGGCAAACGAAAGAAAGAATATGCTTACTCTATTAAACCTAATTCCTACTGAAGATGCGATGGCAAAATGGGGAAAGATAATCCACGAAATTGTGGGCTATATTGTTTATGATATTACAGGGAAATTATAAAAAAAGGTAGAAACAACTGAATCCTGTCCCTACCTTCATATTTTCTAACCGTAAACGAGGACTAAAGCCGTCGTTTAGAATATTTTATTTATCGCTTCAAATTGATATTTGTACAGTTTTCAGAATAAATATCATATTTCAAAATAGACATAATTGCCAAAACTTCATCGTTAGGATGCGATTTAGCAACCAAATCTCCTTGTGTTCCATCGTCTGCAAGTCTAAAGATATCTCCTGTTTGTGTCCAACTATACATATTATCTCCTACTCTAACAGTGCGCTTTCCTCCTTTTCCATCTGGGTTTTCATAAACAAATTCAAAGTTACTTACCATAGTAGAATAGTTTTTTCCACTCGGAACAATCGTCTTTACTAAGTAATTTCCAGAATTAATGCCTGTACTAGATTTATAAAGTTCACACGAACAAACACCCTTGATGCGCTCGTCTTCTGTTCCAATCACTGAATAATGAGCTATTTTCCACTCTCCAGTACGCTTGTCGTTTCTAAAAACCATTGAAACCGTTTCTGTTCCCTTCGACCAAATCTCTTTATTTTTGGTAATTTCATATTCAACTAAATAAACAATGATTCCTATTGAGCCTCTTACATCGTTTCTCAATATTTCTGTTACATCATAATTGATTTTTAGACCGTCGGTACGTACAATTTTGGTAAGGTAACTATAAAAGCCTTCGTAATCGCTATTCAGTACAGAACCTCTGTCTGAAATATTAAAGGTTACGAGCGTAGAAGTAACATCTTTTGCCATGTGCTGCATAACAGCCTTAACATCTTTTGTTTCGCCTAGTTTTGAGTAAGCAGCAGCAAACTCCATTAGATTTTTTTTGATAATTACTTCGGCAGCTTTGTCTCTAGCTTTTTGTTTTTCTTCTTCACTTATTTTTCCTTTTTGGGCGTATAAGGTTGAATAAGACAGAGAAAGTACCATTAGCAATAAAAATTTAGAAAAAATGGTCTTGAAGGTTTTCATTGAATAGAAGGAAAAAAATGAATATATCATAAGAATATAAAAATAGGTTAAATTAAAGGGATTAACATCGATTAGGGAATCAATGTTTTTTCATTGCATATTTAAGATTGAGTAAATAGTAAAGTTAAAAATAACTTTATTTGTATGAAATACTTGTTTTTCTAGCTGTTTTTAGATAAAAAATCTTTGAACATAGGTAGTTTTACAAGAATTAATCCAACTGAACTACTTTACATTTCATAGTTTTTTAAAGTTACTGAGTATCATATTTTGACTTTCTTTGATTAAGATAGAATAAAGTTAGTTAAACTATTTTTGAAATAAATATTTCTATGAAAAATGTCCGTTCACAGAACTAAAGTCTATTTTTGTCTAAAAAGCATAAGTTAAACAAATTTGTAGTTCGATAAGGTTGTATTATTGCAGAGAAAGATGTAAAATTGTAAAGGTGTTTATAAAATTGTATATTTATAATTGGTTTAAGATAAAACACAAATCAAGTAAAGCTATATTTTGATTTGTCAAACTCCTTTTTAGTAGGATTCGGAAGACAAATTTAGAACATAAATTAATCAAAGCAAGACGCATGTCTGAACAACTATCTCCTATTCAGGTACTTATTGTAGATGATGTTCCGAGTAATTTATTTACTCTAAGGGCATTATTGGAAGAACATTTTGAAGAAATTGAAATTGTAGAGGCAAATTCGGGTATTGAAGCTCTTGAGGTTTTGATGCGTGAATCTATTGACCTTATTATTTTGGATATTCAAATGCCTGAAATGGATGGTTTCCAAACAGCAAAACTTATTCGAAGCCGAAAAAAGACAAGAAATATTCCGATTGTTTTCCTTACAGCAGCCTACAAATCAGAAGAGTTTAAAGAAAAAGGTTTTTCATTAGGAGCAACTGATTATCTTACCAAGCCAATTGACGATTATCAGCTTACAAGCCGAATCAATGCCTATTTGAGCATTATAAAGCTAGAGAAAAACCATAAATCAGAATTAGAAAGAAGAGTAGAAGAGCGCACTTCCGAACTCAAAAAAGCCCTCTCACAGATAAAAGAAACTAATCTCAAACTAGAAAGCACACTTAGCAAACTAAAGAATGCGCAAAAGCAAGTAATCGCACAAGAAAAACTAGCTTCTTTAGGAGAGCTAACAGCAGGAATTGCGCACGAGATAAAAAACCCATTGAATTTTATCATCAACTTTTCAGAACTTTCTAAAGAGATGATTAGCGAACTCAACGAAACCTTTACCAAGTTTAGTAACAGTATTGTTGATGGCGTATTAGAAAATATTTCGCAAGATGATGTAGAAGATATCACAGATATTCTACAAAATCTCAATGAAAACTCTGAAAAAATCCACGAACACGGAAAACGTGCTGATAGCATTATCAATAACATGCTTATGCACTCACAAGACCGAAAAGGAGTTTATCAGAAAACGCATATCAATACGATGTTGCAAGAGTATATCAGTTTGGCATACCACAGTACAATCAATAACTACAAAGGTTTTGCTGCCAAAATAGAAACCAATCTTGATACGAATGTAACTGATATAAAAATTATCCCACAAGATTTAGGACGTGTATTTTTAAATGTTGTGAGTAACTCTTTGTATGCGCTCTACAACAAAAAACGTAAGTTAGGAGATAGTTTTGAGCCTATGCTGACCGTAACCACTATCAATCATGATGATAATGTGGAAATTATTTTTAGAGACAACGGAACAGGCATTTCACAAGAAATGATGGATAAGATTTTTAATCCATTTTTCACCACCAAACCAGCAGGCGAAGGGACAGGCTTAGGGCTTTCTATCTGTTATGATATTGTCAGAAATATCCATAAGGGAGAGATTCAAGTGGATTCGAAAGAAGGAGAATATACAGATTTTAGTATTTTCTTGCCTAAGAATGTAGAATCAGAAGAAGGTGAAGAAAATGAAAGCGTGAAAGTTTCGGAGAAATAACATGGTAATGTAAAGTTACTACAATTCTATTTTTCTTTTTATATTAAGCACTAGTAAGAAAGATGATTTGATAAAATTGGTTTATTTGAAATTTAAGCCGTTTAACTAACAACTTTTTAGCTTATATGGCAATATCAAAAAAAGGTTTACGTACTATTATTGTAAATGATAAAAAATATCATTGGAAATTCAATGAGAAAGTTTTTATTGTTCCAAGTGAGAATGAAGATAATCTTTTAATAGTTGATTTTGGCTGGTATGATGTATTAGAGCCTAGTAGAAAAAATGCACAAATAGATTTTTATCCTAAAATTGCTACACCAAAGTTTGTAGAACGTTCTATTTTATTTGCTGTAGATAACGAGTGGAATGAAGAAATTATGGAGTTAAAATATAGAGAAGGAAACTACAGTTTGATTAAATAAATAACTAAAACTTCACTGACACACTTTTTGGGATACTCCCTTCTTTCAAATTTCTACTATTTTTATATCCTGCTCAATACAATACTTTCTTAACTTTTGTATTTTTTCTTCAAAATCAGTATAGGTCTTGATAATACGTTTTGGGGGAATATCAATCCAACGGCTGTGTGTTCTATATTCTTCAATACCTTTATTTCTAGTAATCATCCGATTTTTTTCAGAGAGAATAAAAATAACATCTACCTTAACACCCTTCTGAATCAAATATACTAGCTCCTCCAAATAATAAAAAGCATCTTCTATGTGTATGTTATGGTCAAACTGATTATCAAATACAAATTTGCATACACAGTCTAAAAATACCTCTCGCTCATCAAACATTGAATTGTAATCACAACCTAGTTCTGCTTTTTCGAAAGTTTGATAGCCTTTAGTTTTTTCAGAAATAGAAAAGTCTATTTTTTCCAAAAACAAACTAAAGGCTACATTTTTTCTGTGGGAGGAAAATAATGAAGGAGTATTCATTTGACAGATTACATTTCACGAACTGTTGTATCAGTACTTACTGGTTCTTCTTTTTCTTGCTGAGTATCTTGATTTTCTGTTTCTGTATTAGAATTTGTTCGACTATCTTCTTTGTTATTTCTTAACTCATTATTTTTCTGTCTAATCACATTGGTAATAAAATATTTTGTATCTCCACGCCACGCAAACGTACGATACCTTTCTACGTAAGAAATTCGGACACGCTCTCCAGTTAGGGCAGCGTCTTTCAAGTCTTCAATGACTTTGGTTTGGTCATCTTCTACCGAAAATTCAAACTTTTCTATGGTATTTCCTTGGTCATTGAGGTTCATTTCGCCTTCCCAAGTTTTGAAAAGATACCCTCTTTGGCTTACCTTAATAACTACTCCAGCTCTGTCGCCATTACTAAACGTGCCAAAATAAATAAAGCTACCTACTCCAAAAAATAAAAGTAAAATCACTGCTATTGTAATGAGTGATATAGATTTTGCTCTGCTCATTGCCATATTGATAAAATTTTAAAAGTGTTATGATAAAAATAAATTTGATTGTCGTGTGGAATGAATCGTTGGCAGGGACACCAACAATGGCTAAAATGATTCCTTTAAGATAAAAACGTTTTTAGCATGAATAAGTTTTTTCTCTAAAAATCACTAATATACACCATTTCTCCATTCACATAAGTTTGTAAAACATGGGTATTCCTCAAAAGGCGATTGTCTGTATTCATAATATCAGTATCAATGATAATAAAATCAGCAAACTTTCCAGCTTCAATGCTTCCTTTTTCGTTTTCTTCGAAAGCTGCATGAGCTGCCCAAATAGTCATTGCCTTTAAAGCTACTTCACGACTAACAGCATTTTCCATTTGAAAACCCTCTTTTGGATTTCCTAAGCCATCTTGCCTAGCCACAGCAGCATGGAAAGTAGCAAATGGATTGACAGCTTCTATCGGAAAATCTGTTCCAAAAGCTATCATATTGTTTTGTTCATAAAGTTCTCTGTATGTGTAAGCGTGGCGAACACGAACCTTCCCTAAGCGAGTTTCTACCCATGGCATATCCGAAATAGCATGTGTAGGCTGAACCGAAGGAATAACTTTAAATGTTTTGAATTTTTCTAAATCATCGTGATGAATCACTTGTGCATGTTCAATACGCCAACGTAAATCTTTATTTTTGTTTTCTTCTTTTCCTAAAAACTCGCCATACAAATCTAAAAATATACGATTAGCAGAATCGCCGATACAATGTGTATTGACTTGAAAGCCTTTGCCTGCAAATTTTTTGATAAGCTGTCTGTATTCGTCTGTACTTCTCCACATTGCTCCATAGGCTGTTTCATCGTCTGAATAAGGTTCTAACATTGCAGCACCATACGACCCCAATGTCCCATCAGCAAAAAGTTTTAATGCTCCTGCGTGCAAACGTTCAGTTTTGATAGTTCCTTTTTCTAAAAAATATTCTTGATTTTCTTCTGTTGGGTCAATCATCACATAAATACGCAATTTTAGAGAACCTTCACGGTGCATAGTGTCTAATAGCTCAAACATTTTCTTATCCATCAGTGCATCGCCTACTGAAGTTACACCATTCTGAAAGCAGGTTTTTTCTGCTCCTTGAAAAGCTCTTTTCATTTCATCTTCTGTTACTGGAGGCATTTTTTCTGTGGCTAAATTGATAGCTGTTTCATACAAAAGTCCGTTAAGCCCTTTCAAACCTTTCTCTTTGTTTTCTTCATTTTCTTCATACTCTCCCAAAGTTCCTCCTTTTGGCATTTTAGAGTATTTCGTAATTCTAGCTTCTGAAAGTGCTTTCTGATTTACTAAAGCTACATGTTCGTCTATTCGCTTTAAAAATACTGGAATATCTGGAAAGGCTTCATCTAATAACTCTTTGGTAGGCAGAGTGGCTGGTGTCCAATTATTCTGATTCCATCCATATCCTTTGAGCCATTTTTTATCTGGATTTGATTCTCTATATTGTTGTAAAATAGAAATTACTTCTTCTAGTGATTTTGCCCCACTTACATCAGCTTCTTCTAGCTTTTGTCCGAGCCAATACAGATGAGCATGTGCATCAATAAGACCAGGTAAAACATAATTTTTTTGAGCATCTACAATTCTTGGACTTGTATATTTTTTCAGAATTTCTTTACTCTTCCCCACTGCTACAAATTTTCCATCACGAATAGCAAAGGCTTCTTTTTGAGAAAACTTTTCATCTACAGTATAAACATGAGCATTATGGACAATCAAATCAACGACTTCTTTGGAAGAGCAAGAACTAGACATAATTAATAGTAAAAGAAATAGTGTGATATAGTGAGAAAAAAAAGATAAATGTAATTTCATAGTTTGATTTTCTTTAGCAAAATAAGTGGAAACAAGACGACAACTAAACTAGACTACTGGATATGAGATAAAAAGTTGTTGGTATCGCTACACGAAAACACCAACGAACAGTATTTTTTCCTATTCTGTGCCACACAGAAGAGAAAATATCTATTGATGTCCAGTACTCTACAACTAAACAAGTTTCAAACGACTATCAAAATTAGCTAATTTTAATCGTTTTTTGTTGCTTTTTGGTAAGACAGTTTGTGAGTTATATATTTTAGCGATAAAAATCTATTTTCAAATTCTGTAAATCTAAATTCTAAGTTCTACCTTTGCAGTATGGAAAACACAGAAAACTCTACATCGCTTTACCTTGTTCCGACTCCTATTGGAAACTTAGCAGACATTACATTACGAGCTTTAGAAACACTCAAGAAAGTAGATGTAATCCTTGCAGAAGATACACGCAAAACAGGTGTTTTGTTAAAACATTATGAAATAAAACAACCTCTACAAAGCTATCACGCTCATAATGAACATCATACAGTTCAGAAGTGGGTAGAACAGATGCAAGAAGGAAAAACGATTGCTCTTGTTTCTGATGCAGGAACGCCAGCCATCTCTGACCCTGGTTTTTTGCTTGTGCGTGAAGCCTTGAAAGCTGATTTACAGATAGAATGTTTGACAGGGGCAACAGCTTTTGTTCCAGCATTGGTAAAATCTGGCTTGCCGAGTGAGCGTTTTTGTTTTGAAGGATTCTTACCTCACAAAAAAGGTAGAAAAACGCATTTAGAAACCTTAGCCGAAGAAAAAAGAACTTTTATTTTGTACGAATCTCCTCACAGACTTCTCAAAACTCTTACACAACTTGCTGAATTTTGTGGAAATGATAGAAGTGCCTCTGTTTCTCGTGAACTGACAAAAGTATATGAGGAAACTAAAAATGGAACACTAGAAGAACTGATTACTTATTTTTCAGAAAATGGAAAGGTAAAAGGTGAATTTGTAATTGTGGTGGGAGGAAAAAATTAATAGTTTTTGATTACATTTGAGTAAAAACAACTTCAACAACAGCTTGAATCTGTACAAATTTTTACTGATTTGCTAAAAAATAACTCTGCTTAGAAAAAATGCTAGAAAAACTAGAAACTATTGATTGGCACAATCTACAACATGCTTACGGAGCAGCCTCTGATATTCCTGCAAATATACGTGCGCTTGCTAGTCCACATAGAGAAGTTCGAAAACAGGCTCTTTGGATACTTTATGGAAATATTTTTCATCAAGGAACACGCTATGAAGCAAGTCCTTATGCCATTCCGTTTTTGTATGAACTTGTGGAAAATGAAGAAGTTGAGGACAGGCATAAAATAATCTACTATATTGTTCAATTAGCATTAGGATATGAGAGTTCATATCTACAAGAAGGAATTAATCCAAGACAGATAAAAGCAGAACTACGACAAGCTCACGAAGGTATGTCGGAACAAGAAATCCAAAATAGCAAAGAATATGGCTATAGTTATTTGGCTCTTTTAGATTGTTACTGTTTTGCAGAAGATGGAGTTCCTATTTTACAAGAAATTATACTAAAAACTCCAAAAGACGAAAAAATAGAAAACCTAGCTTTGGTTAATGCTGCTGTCTATGCACTAGGTTGGTTTGCAGAAAAAGGAACAAGCTCGGCAGAACTTATAAAATCTCAAATTCCTTTGTTGAAAGACGAAGAAGATATAGCAAACTGTATTTTGTCAATTGGTTTGCTTGCAAAAAATACAATTCCACAGATAGATATGACTTTTTTAAAAGATTATCTACATTCTTCTTCTCCACTTTTAAAAACTTCGGCAGCGATTGCTTTGGCTGAAATGCCACTTACAGATACAATTATAGATATTCTCATTACAGCCATTACTTCTAATGAAGAATTGAGAGATGTAGATGTACGATTCAATAAAGGAGATTTGAATGGTTATGCTAGTGGAATCTTGACAAGATACGCTCAGACAAAAGAAGAAGAACAGAAAATACTTTTAGCTTTAAGCAAAGCATTAGCAGAATTGAATATGTATCAAGCTACATCTACTACCAGTTTTGTTTTGGAAATTTTGAATAAAGATAGAGAAATTCCCATCAAGGAAACCAAACTCAAAGACTTAGAAGAAAACGAAATTATTGCGCTAAAAGCCATTGCCAATTCCAATGGCTGGGGAGAAAATGGTGTCTCATTTGGCAACTTCAAACTTTTATTAAGAGATGCAGGCTTACCAGATGCTAAGAAAGAATTTTTGGAGTTTTTGGAAGAGTAAGTTCTACATCATAGATTAATTATAATCTGTAATGATTACACTTGCTATAACTATTATAAATAGTATGAATACCAAAATCATTGAAATACCAATAGACTTAAAATAAGATTTGAGATATTCGACAGCCTTTTGCAGAATAAAACTATCTGATTCTCTAAGTGCACTTTCAGCTTTCAAGGCAAAAACAAACAAATATACCAAGGGAATAATAAAAAAAGCAAGCATAATCCACATAACAACGGCATCACCTAAAATCATTTCTCTTTCAATTACCGACAAACCAAATAAAAGAGATAATAATACTACTGCCAGAAGCCCTAATATTGAGATAAATTTTGCCCAAAATACTACTCTTTTTAGCAACTTCTTCGTTTGACTATTCAGCCCAAAATGAATAGATTCTTCAAAAATATCTTTATCTAAATTTTCCATTAAAAAAGCCTTACCAAATTAGGGAATAAAATAATTAAAGTCATTAAAAGTAACTGAATAATAATAAAAGGAACAATTCCACGATACAAATGTCCCGTCTTGACTTCTGGAGGAGCAACACCTTTCAAATAAAACAATGAAAATCCAAAAGGAGGAGTTAGAAAAGAGGTTTGAAGATTCATAGAAACCAAAATAGCAATCCAAATCAAATCCATCTGATAGGCTGCAAAAATAGGCGTTACGACAGGCATAAAAATAAAGACAATCTCAATAAAATCAATAAAAAAACCAGCCACAAACACCAAAACCATCACTAAAGCTAAGAAAGCATAAGGACTAAGATTTGCTCCTTCAATAAAATCTATCAAAATTTTATCGCCTCCCATTCCACGAAAAACAAGCCCAAAAGCCGTTGCACCTACCAAAATTATAAAGACCATACAAGTAAGATACATCGTTTCTTTATTGACTTCCTTAATGATTTTCAGATTGAGCTTCCCTTCAAAAGCTGTTAGAATTGTAGCCACAAGTGCGCCCACACCAGCAGCTTCCGTAGGTGAGGCAATACCAGAAAAAATAGAACCTAATACTGACAAAATGAGTAACAATGGCAAAACAAAAGCCTTGAAAAGTAATGAGAAAGTCAGTTGGTCTTTAAATTCAGCTTGTTCTTCTTTCGGAATAGGTGGGGCAGCATTTGGGTTTTTCCACGCTGTAAAGAAAATATAAAGGATATATAAAATAACAAGCAAAATACTGGGTACAATAGCTCCCACAAACAAATCTCCGACTGATACGTTCATCACACTGCCCAATAAAACCAATACCACACTTGGAGGAATAATCTGCCCTAAAGTTCCTGCACTTGCGATAGTTCCTGTGGCAAGTTCGGGTTTATAACCACGTTTGAGCATTGTGGGAAGGCTGAAAAGTCCCATCGTTACGACAGTTGCTCCAACTACGCCAGTAGAAGCAGCCAAAAGCGCACCCACAATTACAACAGCAATTGCCAATCCACCACGCAAACGCCCTAAAAGCAAAGCCATTGTTTCTAAAAGCCGTTCTGCAATGCCCGATTTTTCTAGCATAACTCCCATGTAAACGAAAAGGGGTACAGAAATCAAAACAAAGTTTGTCATCGTACCATAAATACGAAGGGGAAGCAGATTAAAAAAGTCCCATCCAAAAAGATAAACACCAAACAAAACAGCTACTCCACCCAATGTAAAAGAGACAGGATACCCTTTAAGAAGCAGGACAAAAAGACAAGCAAATAGCAATAAGACGAGCATAGAAATATATGGATGTAGTTCCCTTTTAAGTCAAGCGAATACAGAAAGAATTATTTTTATGCAAATTAATGAAAAAAATGAAAGCTAAGGCTTCAAACCCACAACCAAAATATCATCTAGTTGAGATTGATTACCTTGCCACTCTTTCAGATTATCTTCTAAAATTTCTTTCTGTTTTTCAAAGGTAAGTTGATGATTCTGCTCTAATAGCTCTGTTAGGTAATTAGACTGAAAGCGTTTTCGGTCGGTTTGGTTTCCTCCAAATTGGTCTTGATAACCATCAGAAAACATATAGAAACAAGTAGAATCTTCAATAGAAATTGTATGGGTAGTAAACTCTCTTTTGAGTTCTTTTTGCTTTCCTCCAATAGTTTTTTTATCTCCTCTTATTTTTTGAGTAATTCCATTTTGAATATAAATGAGTGGAATTTTTGCTCCTGCGTAAGATACTTGTTTTTCTTCTTTATCTACCACCAAAATAGCTACTTCCATTCCATCAGAATTATCTTTTTGTTCTTGTTTGAGGGCATATCGCACACCTTTGTGCATACGCTCTAGTATTTTGGCTGGGTCAGTTACTCGGCTTTCTATTACAGCGTGAGTAAGCAAATCATTTCCTATCATAGACATAAACGCACCTGGAACGCCGTGTCCTGTGCAGTCTCCAACAGCAAATATTTTTTTATTGTCCAGTTCTCCAAACCAATAAAAATCTCCACTCACAATATCTCTTGGTTTAAACAAGACAAAATGTTCTTCGAAGGCTTGATTAAGCCTATTGGCTTTTGGAAGAAGGGCAAACTGAATATCCTTTGCATACCGAATACTGTCTGTAATGAGGCGATTTTGTTCCTCCATTTTTACATTTACCTTTTGGAGTTCCATGTGTTTGGCTTCTATAAAATCTCTTTGAGCCATTATTTCTTCCTGTTGCTGATGTAGCTCTTCATTTTGTGTCAGTATTTCTTCTTGTTTGAGAGTGATTTCTTGTGTGCGTTCCTTGACTAGAACTTCTAGCTTTTCAGTTTGCTCTTGTTGCATTTCCAAAAGTTCTTTTTGCATACTTTCTTTTTCTTTCTTGAAAATACGGTATCTATCACTCAAAGCCACCGAAAACAATACAATTTGAAGAATAAAACCAATATCAGAACCATATCTAGTGATGAAATTATCTGTGATAATGCCTTGTATCGATAAAGAACTTAGCACAGCTCCTACAAAAAAGCAGCTCCAAGCTAGTAAAAAAATACGAGTTGCTTTGACTCCTTTTCTCCATGTATAAATACAAACTCCCAGCATTAAAAATTGAGTAAAAATAGTAAATAAAACTCCTATTTTGGCAACTGTGCTATATGAAAAAATAAAACTAGACAATATGAAAACTCCTCCCAATACTGATAGAAATATAAAAAACTTATCTAGAGTCTTGTTTACCTTGTTTAAAGAAAGAAAAAAGCGAGTAAACATATATACAAACACATAATATACTCCCATTGACATAGATATTAAGGAGTGGTCAAGCCAACTAATATGTCCATGTACAAACAAATATCCGTGTCCAAACAGATTGAGAGCATACGTTCCAGCTCCTGCTAACAGAAAAATATAGGCTAAATAAGTTCTATCTTTTAAGAAGATAAATAAAACCAAATTATACACTATCATTACCAAAAACACTCCGTAGTATGCTCCAACAATAACATTGTATAGCAAATTACTCCAAACTAATTCTTCTAAACTTTTTATTTGTAAAGGAATGGTTACTTTTCCATTAGAAACAACTCTGATAAATATTTCTGTTGGGTCTTCTGCTTGTTTTTTAAGAAGAAAGAGGGGTTGATAGTGTTTATAATTAATGTCTTGTATTGCTCTTGTGTCTCCAAAATATTCTTCTTTCCACTCCCCATTCTTTTGATAGAAAAAAGTAACAGAATCTAAAGCAGGATAACCTACTTCTAAAAATACTGGGTTTGATGTAGATATATCTAACTTTAGCTTTGCCCAATAAACAGAGGAAGAAATACCAAAATTATGTTCTGTAGTAGAAGTAAACTTTGCATCTTTGATTTGCTCAAAAGTAAGTTTGTGCGAAGCATCTTCTATATACCATAGTGTATCTAACACGATAGTCTTGCTTTTATCAGATACATAAACAGTATTTTGTCCTTTTAATAATGAGATAAAAAACAAAAAGAAACTGCTAAGTAGTATTATTTTTTTGTATAATGATGTGTGCATATATTTAGACTATCATACAAGTTGTTCAATAGTGATTTATTAAGATACATTTTTTTACTGATACAGACAACACTTGAAGTGATATAATCTTCAATGATTTTATCTATATTTTTAAAATACCTCATTGATATGCCCTTTACTTTTGCTCATCCTGCTATTGTTTTGCCTTTCGGCACTATTTGGAAACGCTATTTTTCACTAACAGCTCTCTTTGTTGGAAGCATGACACCAGATTTTGAGTATTTTTTACGCCTAAAAGTGCGTAGCGAATATTCTCATACCATTTTTGGAGTCTTTTGGTTTGACTTGCCTTTGGGAATTATCCTTTGTTTTATTTTTCACTTGTTTGTAAAAAAGCCCCTTTTTCAAAATCTACCTCATTTTCTACAAACTCGTTTCAAGCAATTTATCAACTTTGATTTTACAAGTTATTTTAGATACAATTATGTAGTTGTTATATTCTCGGTTCTTTTAGGAGCTTTTTCTCATCTATTTTGGGATGCTTTCACACATCACGACGGATTTTTTGTAGAGCAGTTTTCTATTCTGCAAACAAAGAGCAGACAAGAAGTCATTAGTGTTTTTTCTATACCTATATTTTCTTTTCCACTCTATAAATTTTTACAGCACTTTAGTACGTTTGTAGGTGGAATTACGATTTTATTTTGGATATATAAATTGCCAAAAAATTTGGAAGTAGTATGTCCTGTTTCATTAAGTTATTGGCTTTCTGTCGTTGGAATTTTTGTCTTACTTTTTAGCCTTCGTATTTTATTTATGTCTCATTTACATATTGGAAATTTTATTGTCAGTGGCATAGCTTTCATGATGCTTTCGCTCATTTTGGTAGGTCTTTTTTATAAAAACCGATAAACTGTCAAACTATCTTTGCCTACAAGGAGTTTAGCTGTCTATTTCGTATTTTTGCAATTCATTATTCAATTAGCTACAAAAAGCATTACAAAACATAAATTAATGTCTATACAAGTTACAAAAGAAGGAGTTTTAGAAGCACTCTCCACAGTAGATGACCCAGATTTGAAAAAAGATTTGGTAACGTTGGGAATGATAAAAAATATATCTATCGAACAAGAGCCTAGCCGAACCACAGTTCATTTTACAGTTGTTTTGACAACACCTGCCTGCCCTTTGAAGGAACTGATCAGAAATAACTGTGAAAAAGCCATTCATGAAAAGTATGATGAAACAGTTCGTTGTCAGATAGAAATGACTTCAAATGTTACCAGTATCCGAACAGGAAAAATACTTCCAGAAGTAAAAAATATTATTGCTGTTGCCTCTGGAAAAGGTGGTGTTGGAAAATCTACGGTAGCTTCAAATTTAGCTGTTGCGCTTGCTCAAACTGGTGCTAAAGTAGGCTTGATAGATGCCGATATTTTTGGACCTTCTATTCCTACAATGTTTGATTGTGAGACGGCACGCCCTGGTGTTCGTCAAGAAGGAGAGCGTTATATCATCTTGCCTTTTGAAAAGCATGGTGTAAAACTTCTCTCTATCGGATTTCTTGCCCCTCCAGATGATGCGATTGTGTGGCGTGGTCCTATGGCAAGTTCTGCCTTTCGTCAGTTTTTAGCTGATACAGATTGGGGAGAATTAGATTATCTATTCATTGACCTTCCTCCCGGAACGAGCGATATTCATCTCACATTGGTTCAGACTGTGCCTGTAACAGGAGCAGTAATAGTAACTACGCCTCAAAGAGTTGCCCTAGCAGATGCACAAAAAGGAGTGGCAATGTTTACACAACCTAAAATTAATGTTCCTATTTTGGGAATTATAGAAAATATGGCATATTTTACTCCTGCCGAACTTCCAAACAACAAATATTATCTTTTTGGAGAAAATGGAGGAAAAGTGTTGGCAAAGCGCAATGATGTGCCGTTCTTGGGAGAAGTTCCATTAGTACAGGCAATTCGTGAGGCTGGCGATGAAGGCATTCCACTAGCAGCCCAAGAAGCTGAAGGAAAAAGTCTTGAAACTCAGTCAGAACTTGTTACAGAAACATTTAAAGAAATTGCTCAAAAATTGGCACAAAGTGTAGCCCTAAGAAATGCAGAGCAAAATCCAACAGAAGCCGTTTCGCTATCCTAAAATTGTTTCAAAAATTAGTTATCTTTGAATAAGAATAGTTTTTATAGAGCTTTTACAAATTAGTAGAAGCTCTATTTTACAAAAAATATAAAAGTAATACCATTATGAGTTTAACAGAAAGAGTAGAAAAAGCGTTGGACACAGTACGTCCTTATTTGAAAGCAGATGGAGGAGATGTAAAAGTAGTAGAAATTACAGAGGATGGAATAGTAAAAGTAGAAATGATTGGAGCATGTGGTTCTTGTTCTATTTCTCCTATTACCCTCAAAACAGGCATAGAACAAGCGATTTTAAACGAAGTAGAAGAAATAAAAAGTGTTGAGGCTATCAACCTAACAGGTAGAGAACAAAAAAATGTAGCTGTTTAGAAAACTTAAAATGTAAGCAAAACAGAAGAGAACTTACTCAAAAAAGTTTTATCGTTGGTTTGTTGGAAAGATTGTATAACCTTGTGTATTTGAACTTTAATTAGGTATAATATAAAATAATTTCAATTTTTTAACCAAATTTTAAGAAATAGCTTGCAATTATCAGTATCAAATCATACATTTGAGAATAGAAATATACTTATACTTGGTATAAGAAAATTTCTAAGCTTTTTCATAGCTGGTTGAAAGCCTTGAGGGGGAGGCATTGCTTCCCTCACAAGTTTCAAAAAAGGATTATTTCTTGTATGGTTTCGAATGAGGCAAGCCTTATCCCTACACAAATAATCATATAGCTTTATGGAATTTTTTTTTAGCTCTTCTCTGATTGCTGCATTTCGCCCTCTCAATTTATTTCTCATTGTTCTTACGCAAACACTAAGTAGTGTTTTTTTATTAAACCATTCACTTTGTATTTCAAAATTATTTAATCAAAATCAGTACATAAATTTTTATCTGATTGTTTTGGCTACTGTTTTGAGCGCAGCAGGAGGCTATATTTTAAACGATTGTTTTGATAGAAAAATAGATGCCATTAATACTCCTGAGCGTAGTCAGTTTACAGAAAAAAATCTTTCTTTACTCTATTTTTTTAGCTTTATTTTATTTGGAGTCTCTATTTTTATAGGATTTGTTATTAATTTAAAAATTGGTTTTTCAGTTTTACTAAGTATCTTGATACTCATTTTTTATGCTAAATACAGTAAGAAAGTAGGAATTTTAAAACCAATTTTAGTTTCCTTTCTGACAGCTTTTTCGATTTTTATTGTTAGTATTTTAGAATCTTCTATTCCTGTTTCTATTTACTTTTTTAGCCTGTGGGCATTTTTTCTATCTATGCTTAGGGAAATTGTCAAAGATTTGGAAGACTGGAAGGGAGACGTTTTTCAAAACAGCTTTACTTCTGCCATTCAGTTGGGAAAACAGAAAAGCCATTGGTTTCTCTATATTCTTTCTACTTTGCTGATTTTCTCAATACTTCTTTCCATATTTTTTGTTCCCAATACAGTTTCAAATACGACACATAAAATTATAATGATAAGTCTGATACTATTTTTTATGATTAAGCTGAATAATGCACATTCTGTTTCTTATAAAAAACTAAGTTTGTTTTGTAAAATTATGATGCTTGTAGGAATTTTGGGAATGGTCGTATATTAATAAAACCCTAAGGGTCTTGAAGCCCCTTAGGGTTTGTATTTTATTCATCCTCTTTCAAAGAAGCTGTCTGTACATTCGTTTCTGTCTTTTTACTAAGAGAATCTACCAACGCTGTGAGTTGCTTTTCTAGTTGCTCTACTTTCTTAGCTAGAGTAGAATTAGCATTTTGGTTTTCTTCAAGAGAAGCAACTAATGTTTTAAGCTCTGAAAGCTGCTTTTTGAGCATTTCTATTTCAGACTTTTGTGTTTGGATTTCCTCTTTTTGGTTCTCTATGATAGTTTGCTGCTCTTTAGTCGCTTCTATCAAGACAGGAATTAAATCTATATAGTGAACAGACTTAAATCCTTCTGAATCTGTACGTACCAAATTAGGAAAAACCTCTTCTACTTCTTGTGCAATTACACCAAATTGTAATCTGTTACCTCTTTTTTCCTTGTTCTTCCAAAAATACTGAGTTCCACGTAAAGATAAGATATTTTGAAGAGAATTATTAAGTGTACTTATTTGTGTTTTATAGCGCATATCACTAGAGAAAGGACTATTTGTTGTTGTTCCTGCAACATTTAAGTCTCCTGCGATATCTACATCTCCATTATTTTCGACAAAAAACCTATCTACACCACTATTTTGAAGTGTCAATATTCTTTGTGTTCCTATTGTACTTCTAGAGTTTACAGAAAGAGCTGCTGTACTTGTGTTGCCACCATTGATACGCAGGGTAGGTGCTGAACTATCATTGTTACCTTCGTTTATGAGGACTATAGGTTGTGGTGATATGTTTCCTGTACCTGTTCTACTAAAAAAAGCAGCCCTAGACTGTCCTACTGATGATGCTTCCAGTGTGTTGATTGTACTTGCAGTATTAGTTCCTACTAGAGATAATACATCTCCATTATTTTGCACATTCAGCTTTGCTGTTCCTGTTGTTGTTCCCATGTTTACCAAGCCATTACTTCTTATCCTCATATTTTCTACTCCATTTGTATAAAAGCTCATCTCAGCCTCCAAAGAAGGAGAAATAGCAGTAGTAACCATTTCTATTCTTCCTACATCTTGAAAAGTAGAGCCATTATATCCATTAAAAACTACTTCTCCTATCTTATCAGTTATTGCAAGTCCAGCAGGAGAACCAGCAGAACCATTAGCACTAGAAAGTTTAATATTTGCAGGCAATCCTGTTCCTTCTCTCTTAATATGTAAGTCGGCATCAGCTACTGTCGAAAAGTCTCCTATTCCTACTTTACTTTGTCTTATTACATCTCCACCTAATTCTTGCCACAAAGAAGCTCCACCAGAGAGGTCTTGATTTCCCCAGAACAGGTTTCCTCCATCTGCATATAAGAAATTACCAGATATAGGTGTAACACCTCCAAAATTTGGCATATTAATTAAGCCGTTTACTTGAAGTTCAGACTCTCCTCTTCCTATTTCTACATTTCCCTCATTAAAAAACTGTAGAAATACTGTTCCTTGATTTCCATCTCCTGCTCCTGCATCTAAAAACACATCTCCTCCTCTAAGAGATCCATCTGCATCTGCTCCCTGTAAGTCTAATTTCGCTCCTTCATAGATATTAACTCCATCTGTTATATCTTGAGCTTTTAATTCTATGCTTCCACCGAAAGACGAAGAACCTATATCTACACTAGCTAATTGAACCTCAAATTCATTCACTCCAACTGCATCCCTTCCTAAAAACAACAATTCATTAGGTGTAGCCTCATCATCTTCAATAATAAATTCAGCCTGTGGAACAAGCGTTATTTGCATTGCATTATCTGCAATATTCATTTTTTTATTTCCATCTACGTGAAAGCTAAGTTCATTTTTAGAATTAGCGAAATTTAAAAGACGAGTTTCTATTTTAGCTCCTTCTTGAAAACTTCCATTGTAGCCTTCAAAAATAATTTTACCAAGTAATTGATTATCTGCTATATCCTGCTCATTGTCTGTAACGCTTCTTCTAGCTGTTCTGAGTACAATTTTGGAAGCATCATTTAAATTAGCTGCTCCTACTAAAGTTGCTATTCTCATTTCAGCTTCTGTTCCTAAACTTCGTATGTGTAAATCAGCATTTGGTAGTGCAGAAGTGAAGTTTCCAATACCTACATTTCCTAAATCATAATAAATATTACTTCCTTGAAAAAGCCAAGGATTTGTAGCTCCAGCAGAAATGTTTTGTCCATCCCAAAATAAATCTCCACCATTCGCATATAAATTATTAGTTCCAGTAGGTGCAGATATATTAGATAAGTTCAAGCGTCCATTAAGAAATATTGGTCTATTATTAGTAAAACTGCCTATTGTTGTGTTACCTTGAACACTCAAATCGCTACCTAGGGTTGTAGTTCCTGATATATCAGTATCACCAGAAAGAAATATTCCTCCGTCTCCTGAATCCCCTGTTCCAGCAGTTATGTTCACATTTCCTCCTATTCCATTACCATTACCACTAATTTCATTACCTGCTGTTATATTTACATTTCCACCTTGAAGAGAAGGTCCAGAAAAGGTTTCTCCAGCATCAGCAGCTTTGAGTGTGATAGAACTTCCATTAAAATCAGTAGCAGTTCCTAAATCTAAATTAAATAAACTTGTTCCATTGCCAATAAGGTCTATATCACTTCCAAATGTTCCTCCTAAGTTTATGTGATTACCTGCAGCAGTAGTTCCATTACCATCAGTTAGTGTACTGCTTGTAACGATTTGACTTCCATTCCAAAATAAATTTCCAGTTTGTGCATATAAATTATTTGAACCAATAGGTATGGTAGAAATATCTGGCAAATTTAACCACCCATTTAAAAGCAACTTAGAATCTAGATTGACATCATCTCCAATTTCTACATTTCCTCCATTGTCTTGTAGAAAAACTGTTCCGATAGTTCCTGTACTGGCAGCAAAACCTCCTCCTTTTAAATATAGATCTCCCCCTTTGGTATTAGAGGTTTCACCTCCTTGTAGATTTAGACTAGCTCCTTTATAAAAATCACTCCCACTTGTTGTGGTTTGCGCTACAATATTTATAGTTCCACCTGTGTTTTCTGTAGTTTGTCCTAAAACTAAATCTGAATCAATTCTTTCTGAAGTTGTTTTAATAATTTGAAATATACTTGTATTTGTCGCTTGATTTCTAATATCAAATTTGCTACCCACTAGATTTGTTAGATATGAATTTGTTGTATATGTTCCACTATTGGTACTAGTAAAAAATGAAGCATTTGCTCCATCTGTAACGCTAAAGGGAGCGTTTATGATAGACAAATTAGATGGAGAACCACTAGCAGTTGAGAAAACAAAGTTCTGATTATTCAAATCAATCGTAGTGGGTCCAGTTAAAGCTCCTCCTAAATTTATTTGATTGCTTGGACTTGGACTAATGGTGATTCCATTTCCAGAACTCAAAGCAGCACCACTAAGCTGAGTAGCAACATAATTTTCTACAGCTGCTTCTGTTACTAAGTTTAGATTACTTGTCGGACTACCTATAGAAGTTGCAATATTATTTACACTATGAGAGTTTAATATCAAGCTATCACCTATACTCAAATTTTGGCTAATAGTAGTAGTAGTAGAATTTATACTTACATTTCCACTAGAACTTAGTGAAACCTCTCCCCCTGCATTTACAGAAAAATCAGCACTTGGATTCACCTCAACATCACTTCCATCATCTGTAATAGAACCATTTATTAACTCTTGATTTGTGTTGTCCCAACGAGGAACAGAACCATCTGATAAAGTCCCTACTTTGGGGTCAGTTTCCAAAGAAGAAATAGGCTGCCATTCTACTATGTTACTAGCATTGGTTGATAGTACTTCATTTACTCCTCCTGCTTCCATATCTTCTGCTTTGATACTTCCATTAATTATTTTATTACTTGTTATAGCATTATCTGCAATTTTTGGTTCTGTAACGGCATTATCTTCTAAATCTAGCCTATTAATAGTTCCATCAGCTATGTCATTCCCATTAATAGAACCATTAACTATATTAGTAGAATCGATGACATCATTTGCAATAGTAGGATTGGGAAAAGTCCCTGTCAAATCTCCTCCTGCTGTTCCAGTTGGTACAGAGGCTGCACTTCTATCAATCCAAACTACGTCTCCATTGGCATTCGTCCCCAAAATTTTATTTTGTCCTCCACTCGCTATATCTATGGTTTGAATAGTTCCATTATCTATTTTTATAGAGGTTATGGAATTATTGGCTACTGAACGTGCTGCATGTGCATACGGAACAGCACGCAAAACAGTAAGAGGGGTTAGTGTATTTCCATTTACGCTTACCCGTAAGCCCAAAGTAGGATTGTTTACAAAAAAATTGGGAGCAAAAGGAGCATCAGTACCTAAAACAACAGAATAGAGTCCGTCTTCCACATTTACCGTCTGTGTTTCAGTCCATTCAATAGCGTTAGTCGTGGGATTGATAAGTTCGAATACCATCGTTACAGAACCTGAAAAAGGAATTCCATTTTCTACCAGTTTTCCTTGATAGGTAATTTGTTGTGATGGTGTTTGGGCTTGCAGTGTAGCAACAAACAAACAAGTAAACACTGCTATCAGCAATGCCATTTTTACTAAACCACTCCTTTTTAAATGGTTAGTTTGATGTAATAATGAGTAGTACAGATTCATAGAAGTAGTATTGATATTTAATTAATTAATAAGTTTGATAAAAATAGTTTTTATCTGTGTATATGATTACACTAATTTACATTTTTTTCATAACAATATTTATAACAACGTACCCACAAATTCAAAAGTTCGGTTTTTAGAGTACTGGACATAAATATAAAAAGTTGTTGGAGTCGCTTTGCTAAAACACCAACGAACGGTACTTTTCCCTGTTCTGTGACTCGCAGGACAACAAATATCTATGGATGTCCAGTACTTTATTCGGTTTTATCTTTAGATGCTTACTTAAAATTTTTCCATAAAAAAACCTTTGCCTACCCACTAAGCAAAGGTTTTTTATTTATTTCAAAAGCAGATTTTTAATTCTAATTCTTAGAATAACTAAGTATTTTTTCTATTACATTATTTGATGGTTTGTGCCTTGTTTGACAATCATCCATTTGCTTCTTTAAATTTACTACCTCATAAAAAAATTGTTTTAATTTTTCGTTTGATTGAAGCAATGATTCTATGTCTGTATTTTCTATGGATGATGTTTCTTTGTACACATAACGTACTATCATATTTTGTAATTCTTGAAAATTATTTTCTTTCAGAATAGATGATAAGTTATGATTTTCTGATAGGATTGGATTTTTCATACGCTTTTTAGCTTATATGGTAGAATAACCTTTGTTTTTTTGAGTTGTCCTGATTGTAAGCTCGTATTCAATCCCTTCCAACGATTATGCTTAATGAGTAAGTTTATTTAGATTTTTATTCATCTCTTCACTTGCCTCCATAAGTTTTCTAAGATTGATAAGAGCATAACGCATTCTTCCCAAAGCAGTATTTATACTAACATGTGTTGCATCTGCAATTTCTTGAAAACTCATATTAAAGTACTGACGCATAATCAAGACTTCTCTTTGAGCATCAGGAAGCTGACGAACATGTTTTTTCAAATTCTCACAAATCTCTTGCTCTATATGAGCTTCTTCCGAAGATTTTTGAGTAAATTCTATAGTATTAAAAACCGTACTACCGTCTTCTACGGTAATGGTAGGGTAGCGTTTTTGCTTTCTAAAGTAATCTATTCCCAAGTTGTGAGCAATACGAGACAACCAAGGCAAAAATTTACCCTCTTCATTGTATTTGCCCAAACGAATAGTATCTACTACTTTTATAAATGCCTCTTGCATCAAATCTTCTGCGATATAAGTATCTTTTACAATCGTAATAAGAATAGTAAAAATTCTATTTTTATGGCGATTGAGCAAAACAGCAAAAGCATTGTCGTTACCAGCTTTGTATAAACTGATGAGTTGGCTATCGTCTGCTTGTAGTAAATCTTCTAAAGGAAAAGCATCTATTTGCTTCTTGACCTTATTCGTTATTTTCTTTGATTTTAAATTACTCTTAGTTTGCATCTTCTTAACGTGGCTTAATAGTGGGTATTGCTTTAAACAGAAGTACAAAGCGTACTGCATCTGTAATAATTGCTTGATATAGACAAATATAACAACGTTTTATTAAAAATAAAAGTTACACCTAAAATTTATTGAATTAAAAAACAAAACCCCTTATCATGAATAGTGCCATTTACGACAAACACAACCTTTACATCGGTAAACAAATCTTTATTTTCGACGAATGATTAATAATTAACGATTAATTTTACAAATAAATAGACTGATTTGCGATTTAGCAATCAATTTTATATGTATTTATAACAATTTTTATTACACAAATAATTTATAACAAAAATGAGTACTTTTTTAACAAACTTCTCTCACGATTTTTTTATGTATGAAGCCTTGAAAGAGGCTCAAAAGAGTTTTGAAGTAGGTGAAATTCCTGTGGGAGCTATCATCGTTCACGAGAATACAATAATAGCTAGAGCGCATAATATGACAGAAAAACTACAAGATGTAACTGCTCACGCAGAACTTATTGCCATTACTTCGGCTTCCAATACCTTAAATTTTAAGTATTTGACAGGTTGTAAGTTGTATGTAACCCTTGAACCCTGTGTAATGTGTGCAGGTGCGCTGGCGTGGTCTCAAATTTCGGAAATCTATTATGGGGCAAATGATTTGCAACGTGGTTTTTCTGTGCTAACAGATTCAAAATTATTTCCAAAAAAGATAAAAATAGAAAATGAAATCTTGACGCAAGAATGTGAAGAGTTATTAAAAAAATTCTTTAAAAAACTTCGTCATTAGTTATTTATTTTGACAAAACCATTTTCAACCAAACCTTAATTGGTTTAAAAAGCAAATGCAAATGATACGATTTTGCTATCAGTTAATTTTTTTTCACTTTTTTTTCTTGCCGTTTGTATGAGAAAAATTCTTTGATAATAGCAAATAAAAAAAAGTCAATTTCAAAACTGTATTCTACAATTTTAAAACTGACTTCAAGTTAAAATCATCTTATAATTTAACTTTTATTAACTTATTATCACCTAAAATATATTCTGTTTTGAGATACTTTACTCAAATTTGGTTACCAAATTAGCCATTTCTAAGAATGGAGTTGGTAGTTCTTCAATATTGCTTATCAAATTAGGATGTTTTGTATTATAGGTGTGGTCTGCTTTTTCAATCAAAACTAGCTTTGCATTTTGGTTCGGATTTGTACCTGTATTAGTCCATTCATAAATCTCTTCTGCATCTTGTTGTGTAACAGATTGGTCGTCTGCTCCGTGGATAATCAGTTGAGGCATTTTTACTCTTGCTAATTTTTCTGTGGCATCTTTTACAGAGTAGTTTTGAGGTTGCTTTTTAAAATCTTCGTAAAAAGATTCAAATAAAGGCATATCTTGATTGGTTCGTCCGTTTTTGATAATTACAACACCTTTTGAATGCCATTGCTTTTTGTTTTGCTCATTGAAATAACGTTTTTCTAAATCGCTAACGGCTGAAAGTGTAATTACTTTTTTAATTCTCTGGTCTTTCGACGCATAAATAATAGCTGTGCTTCCTCCTCTGCTATGCCCAACCAGACGAATATCTTCTATATTGCGTTTTGGCAGGTCTGAATTTTTGTTGTAAATAAAATTTATTACTGTAGCTGTATCAGAAAGTTCTTTTGTTATGGTATTTTGTCCGAAGGCTTCCAAATCTTCAAAATCTACAGGGTTTTCAGCAGTTGTTCCATTGTGTGAAAAACTGACTTTAAAAACCAAAAAACCTTTTTGTGTCCATATTTGTGCAAGCTGGTCGAAAGCTCCCCAATCTTTAAAGCCTTTAAAGCCGTGTAAAAAAACAATAACTGGGGTTTTGTAACTTGTCCTCTGTTCTGGAACGTGATAGTCTATAAGAATAGATTTTGCAGGAGCTAAAGTATTAGGTAATTTTATTTCAATTTTTTTCATGTGTGTGAGAGGTTTGTCGTTGATGAAAACATCAAAAACGGCTGAATTTTGAATTGCTAATTTACTCAGTTGCTGACTTTCAAATCTTTTACAAACGAAAAATAATCAGACGAAAAATTAGTAAAGTTTTTATATGAAATCTTTGGTGTTTTTTCAAAAAGATGAGGATACATCTGTCTCCACGTTTCTAAAATAAAATCTATACGCTTTGTAATCAAGTTTTTATTTAATACAGTTTCATCTTCTCTAGTGTCTGCAAAAGTATGTTTTGCTCCAAGTGCATCGAAAAAATCAGCATGTATAATTTGAAAATAAAGGTGTAAGCACTCTTTTGTAGGACGAGCCAAGCCATAATTAAACAAACAATAGCCAGCAATATATTCAAATACAAAAGGAGTAAGATGTTCTTGGTCATTTTTTTCAAACCATAGGGCAGCCTGCAACTGTTTTTCTATAATTTCTTTAATATCTTGCTCATAAGCAGGTTTTGCTATGCCGAAAGTAGATTTGGTTTCATAGAAATTGAGTAAGAGTTCTTTGTCTGACATCGTCAATATTTTCTCAAACTCTTTAATGGCATAGTCATTTCTCTGAACAGGCAAACGGTTTTGGTCGTAAAAAACAATTTTATGAATATCTTCTAAAATGGCTGTTAGTGTTCCCTCTGGCGTAAGCAAATAATCTATTCTATATAGCAGTGTAAGGAGCATATACGATATAGCCGAAGCCAATCTCTCTGTGTGTAGCGTCTTTACTTTTTCTAAAGTTTCTTTTATCCATTTTTTCAGAAAGCGTAATTTTACTTGTTGCTGCTCTTCTGATAAGTATTCGATGTGTTTGTCATCAATAGCTTCCAACTGATTTTTAAACTCACTCAAAAGTAAATCGTCTTGAGAATCTGAACGAGTTGCAATTTCTCTAAGTCCGTTGTAGAGCTTGCCAGCAAAACTATCTACTGTATTGGTTGTGAAACGAATCCAAATCACGCCATTTTCATCTAATGAAAAACCACTATATAAAAGTTCGTAATTCATTTCCATCAGTCGTCGTCCAAGTGCTACGTGTAGGTTGTCTTTTATCTTTACGAGCTTCACTTCTCCAACAAACTCTTCCGAATTGGCAAAACCACGAACTATCTTTGAGCCTTGCTGAAGGGTAAAATCTATTTTAAAATCTGTAATATCTCCACCTTCGTTTACTTGCACAGTTTCGTAACTCAAATTACTCTCATCGTCATCTAACAAGTAATTAAAAAACTCTAAATAGGCTTGCAAATAGTTTTTTTGTTCGAAAAAGCTCGTCGACCTTGCCCAAGCATCATATTTTTCTAATGTTTTGTGTGCATCAGAATATCTGCCAAAGCGTATCGTAATTCCGTCGCTAGTATCTGTTTGTCCGACAAAAGCAGTTATTATTTTTTTAAAAAGCATTTAATTAATTGAAAATGGACAATGGATAATTGTAAAAACTTCAACTTCAAGTATGTGAATTACATAAAAAATAATACACACCAGTTCTACACAGTTCCTTTAATTCTTAGAAAGAATATCAAAAATAAGACTTAATTTTTTGAAATTCGGCTTGATTGTTCGTATTTTTAATAAAAAAAGAAACGTTACTCATCTAAAAGACTTTAAGATAAGGATAAAACCCTAACTTTGAAACTTATCTTGTAAGTATGAGTTTTCTAATCGTTAAGCTACTTTCAATTTTCCATCAAAGAAAATTTAGCCAATATTTATGAACCTATTTTTCTACAAAAAATATATTTTTCTGTCTCTCTTTTTTTTAGGTCTTGTCGTAGGCTTTTTTAGGTGTGTGCCGATTGAAGACCTTTTGCCTCCTGTCGTTAGAGACTTTACGATAGAATCAGAATATAACGTAACGGAAACCATTTTCTTAAATGCTGCTCTTTCAGATAATTTCGGCATTGGAAGTGTACGAATAGAGATTGAATACACGGGAACAGGAAGTAGTACGCTAAACGATACGATATTCTTAGATAGCGATAGCATTAGAGCTAGATTGGTGAGTTTGAATGAATATAGAATCAAAACCATTCCAGTAGATGCAAAAACAGGAATATATGACTTTAGACTTATCGTAACTGACCGTCAGACTGCAGAAGGAAAAGAACCCAATGTAACAAGAATTGAAAGGACATTTGCTGTTGGGGGAGATAATTCTATACCAGACCCTTCTGGCTTAAATATAAATATAGATTTGAATTCAGAATTTAATATAGAGGAAAATTTGCATATTATACTTTTAGACGAAGCAAATAGAAAGTATCAAGCCTGCCGAGGAAGCGTCATACCTATATCAGGTTCAGTAAGTGATAATGTTGCTTTAGACAAAATATCTGCTCGTTTTGAAGGATTTTCTGATTCCGTTCTTATTGACTTAGAGAACCAAAATTCTGTACAATTAAAAGAGCTATTTCAACGAGAGCAAGTTAAAGTCCCATCCGTGCCTAATAGAACAACACTTAACTTGATATTTAGAGTATGGGACGGTGTTGGTAACATTAGCACAACTAATTTTTCTTTTTTGGTAGACTGTGATGATCAAAGTCCAGAGATAAAAAATGTTATCACTAACCCTAACAACATAAACGAGGAAGGAGAAATAGAAGTAATAGAAGGACAAGAATTATTTATTACTAGAGTAGAAGTAATTGATAAACTCGAATCAAGTTCTCTTGATAATGATGGTAAACTAAAAGACTTATTTATTTATTTTGATAGTCAAGAAAATAATCCTTTTTATAGTCTTATAGATATTAATAAATCTGACACTATTATTACCTCTTTTAATGATTCTATCGTACCTATCCCCTCTGATGCACAAAAAGGAGACATGTACAAAATTATTACAGTAGCTACTGACACTGCTGGTAATGCTCCTACTACTCAAGAGACAGTTATTAGAATCATAGAAAATGCAGCCCCTAGTATAAACGTCAATAATATTGGTAAGGATAATTCAAGTGAACTAATTCCTATTGGTTCAGATACAACAAATATTTTGGCAGGTACTACTTATAGGTTATTTGATAAAATTATTGATCTTTCAATATTGAAAAATTACGTAGCTACTTGGCAAAAGGAACAAGGATCTCCAATTACAATAGGACAATTAAATGATATAAACTCTGTTGAAATTAACTTTGTAGCTAGAAATATTATCGATATTAATGATCCAACGAAACAATATGTTCCATTTACAGTAGAAGATGGTATAAGGAGTGGTACTGTTTATACTCTTACGATACAAGCAGAAGATATTTCAGGTAAAATAAGTCGAAGAATTTATTACTTCAAGGTAGAGTAAAACCACAAAATCAAAAACTCATACAAAAAACGAGGATAACCCTATCAAAAAGTTATTCTCGTTTTTGTTTTAAATAAAATGAAAACTATTTTTTTATTGTTAGGAGGAAATCTAGGAGATAGAAATGAGAATCTTGCAGCAGCAAGAGAGTATATTTCTGTGCAAATAGGAACAATACAGAAGGTTTCTTCTATCTATCAAACGGCAGCGTGGGGCGTAGAAAATCAGCCTGCTTTTCTCAATCAAGTGGTGGAAGTTTCGTCTTTACTCTCTTCTCAAAAAACTCTCACTCAGATAAATGAAATAGAGAAAAAATTAGGTAGAAAGCGTTATCAGAAATGGTATGCTCGTACGATAGACATTGATATTCTCTACTATGAAAATGAGGTTGTAGATGAAGAAAATTTAAAAATACCTCATCCATTTTTACATCAGCGTCGTTTTACACTTGTTCCTTTGGCTGAAATTGCACCTAATTTTGTTCATCCTACTTTGAAAAAGACGAATCAAGAGCTTTTGGAAACATGTGAAGATGATTTGCCAGTGGAGTTGCAATTAGTAGAAAGCAGATAAAAACTGGTTATTTTCTATTATTTTTGTATTCTATTCTCAACTATTCACTACCCTACATTTATAAAATGAAAAAAATTCTCTTTATAGACCGTGACGGCACTATCATAAAAGAACCTGCCGATGAACAGATAGATTCATTGGAAAAACTAGAGTTTCTGCCAACCGTTTTGAGAAACCTTTATGAACTAAAAGCCAGCAACGAGTATCATTTTGTGATGGTAACAAATCAAGATGGATTAGGAACAGTAAGTTTTCCAGAACATACGTTTCATCCTGCCCACAACAAAATGCTCAAAACGCTAGAAAATGAAGGCATCGTGTTCGATGAAATTTTAATTGACAAAACGTTTCCTCATGAAAAATCGCCTAATCGTAAGCCAGAAATTGGATTAGTAAAACATTATCTAAACAACCCTAACTTTGATATACAAAATTCTTTTGTTTTAGGTGACAGATTTAGTGATATTCAACTAGCTAAAAACTTAGGTTGTAAAGGAATTTTGATTGCAGAAGATGATAAAAAAATCAAGGAAGAAAATCCAGAGCTTGCTAAAACTTGTACTTTCGTAAGTGAAGACTGGACAGCAATAAAAGACTTTTTACTTGCTCCACAGGCAAAATTTGGTTCAAGAATCGGAAAAGTAAAACGCACAACCAAAGAAACAGATATTGATATAGAAATAGATTTGGATGGCACAGGAAAAGCAGACATCCATACGGGTCTTGCCTTTTTTGACCACATGTTAGAGCAAATTGCCAAACATGGAGAAGTAGATTTGAAAATTCAGACTAAAGGAGATTTGCATATAGACGAGCATCACACTATCGAAGATACAGCTTTAGCTCTTGGGGAAGCTCTTTTGAAAGCCTTTGGAAACAAACGAGGTATCGAACGCTATGGTTTTTGTCTGCCAATGGACGAAGTTTTGGCACAAGTTGCCCTTGATTTTGGAGGCAGACCATGGCTAGTTTGGGAAGCTGATTTTAAGCGAGAAAAAATTGGAGATGTTCCGACAGAAATGTTTATGCACTTCTTCAAATCGCTTAGTGATACATCAAAATCAAATATCAATATCAAGGCAGAACCAAACGAAGGAGCTAACGAGCATCATAAAATTGAAGCCATCTTTAAAGCTTTTGCTAAAGCCCTAAAAATGGCAAAAACTCATACAGGCTCTTCCGAATTGCCTTCTACAAAAGGAGTTTTGTAACAAATCCTCTACAAAAAATTTTAAATAATAAACCCTCGTTGAGGTTCAAACGCAACCATCAAAGAGGGTTTTATTTTTAGTTTCTAGCCAACCACTTTTTAAGCTCTGTTACTTTTTCTGTGTTTTCCTCTACCCACTTGGCAGCCTTTTCACTAGAAGACTGACTAACCCAGTAACAGTATGTTTCCAGATGCTCAGACTCTGAGAGTGCATGAAAAATAGGTGCATACAACGACCACCAAATATTTTCTTTATTATCCTTAGACTCTAAGAGACTAAAAAAACTTTTTGTATTAAATCTGAATTTTCCTTCTTCTGTATCTAAGTCATCAAACAACACTATTTTTTCTGTTTTGGTGCTGTCGTTTTCTTCTAGTTTTTCATTGATAGAATCTTCTAATTCTTTGCTAGAATACATAGCTTTTGTAGCATTGACTAATGACATTGCCATCTCAATGACTGTAAACTCATCATCTTTTGCTCCTCCAATATTAATCGTAAACTCATTATTCCCATTTTTCTTTACATTACCTACAAGTTGTTTTTGTAATATTTCGAATGCTTTTTCTGACCTCTGGGATGAAGGTTCTAAAAGCAAGAAAAAATTTAAAGCCATCATACTAGGAATTTTTCGTCCCCTATCATACTCTACAAAACCAAGTATGAGGTGACTACTAGCATGCTCTGGATTCAGACCAATAGAGTTCATCAGTTCTTCTTCAGCTTTCTTTAAGTCTCCTATTTTATAATAATTGAGAGCAAGATTGTAGCGTATTAGATGATTCTGAGGGTATTTTTTAGCTGCACCATCAAGCAATTTGATAGACTTTTTGGTCTTTCCGAGCATATCTAATGCAGAGCCTTTAATAATATAGCCTTGTTCTGTACTTGTGGAGTTAGATTTAATAACCTTATCACTATACTTGATAGCCGTCTTATAGTCTCGTTTGTGAAAATAGGTAAGTGCCATTTCATAGAGAATAACTGGCGATTTAGGAACTATTTTGAGAGCTTCTTCATATTTTTTTAAGGCTTCATTGTATTTTCCTTTGTCGTGCAGAGCTATTCCTTCTTGCAAAAGCTGATTAGCATCTTGGGCATACAGACTAGAAAAACTCATAAAAAACAAACAGAAAAAGAGCGAAAAAGCAAATAACTTGGGTTGTAATAACTTCATAGATAAAATAAGATAAGGAGTAAATAGATAATTTCTAAAAGTACGAATAAATGTACAATTTCAAGTTACAAATACATAAAACAGGAGAAATTGGATGTTATTGTAGTATTGGAAAATAAAAAATAGACATCCTTTTAGAAAGAATGTCTATCTCATTAGAGTACTGAATATCAATAGATATTTGCTGTTCTGTGAGCCACAGAACAGTGACAAGTTGTTTAAGACCTGAAAAACGGTAAGCACAAGATAGAACCCTTATCTTGTCCCATAAAACTTTGAATTTTGGCTATTGTTTTGCGCTGTTCT
>NZ_JAHDIG010000038.1 GCF_020630935.1 Bernardetia sp. | reverse complement strand
TTATGAAAAAATAAATCAAATTTAACAAAATTGTAGTAGATAATTACTTAAAATAACTTTTCTACTAAGTAAACAACCCCAAAAAATTCTCCCTATTAGATTGTACAGAGTATTCATTTTGTATAGTTTTTAAAGCTAGAATTCCCATTTCTTGCCTTTTTTGAGGATTTTCTAAGAGAAGAGATAGATATTCTTTCCATTCAGTTTCTGTATCTGCCAAAAAACCGTTTTCATTTTGACTGATAATTTTTTTATTGACACCAATCGGAGAAATTACAGCTGGAGTACCTAGTGCCATATATTGCAAGGCTTTAAAACCACACTTTCCTTCTGCCCATGCATCTGCCGTAAGTGGCATGATGCCAATATCTAATTCTGATAAATCTTGTATTTCTGTTTCTTTATTCCATTTTACAAATTCAAAACTTTGTAATTGATTCTCTGTATCTAGATTTGGGTTTTGATTACAGATAACACGAAATGTAAAATCGTATTTCTGTTCTAACTCCTTCAAGATTGGAGTTATCATCTCTAAATAAATCAGCGTAGAATGCGAACCTGTCCAGCCAATAATCGGTTTTTTGTTTGGATTGTGTTGATGTAAAATATTGTGTTTTTTTTCTAAATCAATCGTCGTCGGATTCAAAACTGCTTTCGTGGTAGAGTTAGCAAACTGATTCGCATTCTTTTGTAAATATTCATTGCCTACACTTATTTTGTACGCCCATTTACATATTTTCTTGACTTTATCAGGCGATTTTAAAAAGGCTATCAGTTTGTTTTGAGAGGAAGTAGCAGGAATCCATATTGCATCATCAAAATCGTAAATTAATTTTCTATTAAAAACTTTTGTCAGAATCCATTCTACATAAGGAAAACCTACGGGAGTTGCTTCACGATACACAAAAACAAAATCTGCATTTCTTGCCTTCCAAATATGCCAAAAACGCCTTAAAAAACCTTTCAAAACTCCTGTTACTTTCTGTAAAGTATGTCCTTTCTTGTAAAGAATTTTATTTGTGTCTTCATCTAAAAAAGACAATAACTCATACTCAAAGTTTTTTTCTGTCAGAATATCCAAATACTGCTCATAACGAAATCGTTGCCCAGGGGCAATATCGTAAGGATAAGGAACAAGAAATTTGATGGTCTTTTTTTTCATATTTCAATCAACCGTCAACGAGGTGTAAAACCGTCGTTGAGGTACTATATATTTAGCTCACTTTATACTTTTTAGGATATTCAAAAAAACGAATTTTTCCAGAATGTCTTGTTACTTCACTCCAAGAATTTACATCAAAATCTAAGCAGTAAATTCCAGCAGTTGGCATTTCTTGGACAGGTTCGCTTGCTAAAAAATCTACCAAATTATTAAAATCAGGGTTATGTCCAATCAAAGCAACTGTATTTTTTGTATCATAAATCGTATTTATAATCCTCATGTGAAAGGGAACACCTGTAAAATAAAGGTCATCTGTCAGATGCACTTGACTTTCCATAAATCCATACACATCAAAAAAAATCTTTTGGGCTGTTTTTTTTGCTCGCTTGGCAGAACTAGACAAAACCAAATCTGGAACAATATTTTTTTCAAAGAGAACTTTTCCCATCAGTGGAGCATCACTTTTTCCTCTAGAATTTAAAGGACGCTCACGGTCTGGCAAGGTTTCATCTTTCCAAGAAGACTTGGCGTGCCTAATGAGTAAGAGTGTTTTCATTTATTTTGATTTGCTTATCATAAAATTGGCTACAAAGATACAAGATTTTTAAAGTAACCCACTTTCCATAATTTCTCTATTTTTTTTCTGACGCAGTTGCAACCTTTTATTTTTTACCTTGTCTTTTCTAATGTAAGCGATAACAAAAACGATTTGTTTATCCACACACCAACAACTAACGAAAAGAATCGCAATTATTTCAATGTCTACTCCTACTGTTGATACTCACTACGAAGAACCGAACGCCGAACTGATAGAAAAAGTCAAGTTGGGCAGTCAGAAGGCGCAATACCAGCTTTACCAAAAGTATGTAAGGGCAATGTATCATGTCTGTGTACGAATAGTGGGTAAAGGACACGAAGCAGAAGAAGTTTTGCAAGATGCGTTTGTACGAGCTTTTATGCGAATTGAAGAATATCGTGGAGATGCTTCGTTTGGAGCTTGGCTAAAGCGAATTGTCATCAATACATCTATTAATTTTCTTCAAAAGAATAAAGTTGATTTGGTTTCCTTAGATGAAATGTTGGTAGAACCAAAAGTTGAAAATGATTGTGAGAATGATTTTGTAGAGGTAAATATTCAAACAGGAGTTTCAGAAAAAGATATGAAGCACAAGACAGAAATTAGCCGAGTAAAAGAAGCCATCAATAGGCTCTCCGACGGTTATAGAATTGTACTTAGTCTATATCTTTTTGAAGGCTACGACCACGAAGAGATTGGGGAAATATTAGGGATTTCTAGTTCTACTTCAAAATCGCAGTATAGCAGAGCTAAGAAAAGATTGAGACAGTATTTGGCAGCCTAAGTTTCTAAACTAACGATTAACTAATTAATCAGAAAAAAGACTTAAAACAGTATGTAAAAATGGCAAATCAGAATAAAAATTATAATAAAGAAGAAAGAAAGCTAGATGAGCTTGAAAAATTCTTACTCACACACCGAAGTAAATTGCAAAAGGAAGAACAAAAATCTATCGACGAAGAGTTTGATGCTTCTTTCTCTATGGAAAAAAACTTTTTGGCTATTCAGCAAAAACTGAAAGCTGAAAAAGAATACCGTTCAGAAGCTAAAAATAGTGTAGAAGCAAAAGCTAAAAAACTCTTACAAGCAGAACAAGAAGAAACAAAAAGCTGGGTAAAGCCTTCACCTGTTTCTGAAAAAATGGCAAAATCGGTTCAGTTTGGTTCAGTAGAAGTCAAGCGAGAAGTAACCGACTGGGTAAAGCCATCGCCTATAAATTATTCTTCTAGTGCTTTAAAAGTAAAAGAAGAGAAAGAGAACAAACCTGCCAAAACAGTCTCTCTTCGAAAATTTAGGCTTGTGGCTGCTTCTTTAGTCGCTCTTTTGGTGGCAACTTTGGGCTATCACTTTGATACGGTAAGCGTTCTTTCTCACGAAAATGAACAACTAATATCTATGTATGAAGAAGGAAATGTTGGTAGTTGGGAAGAAGAGCATCAAAACAATGTAGTTCAAACAGTAGCACTGCCTGCCGAACTAGTAGAAGCTGAAAACTATTATACGTCTGTTATTGCTAAAGAAAAACAAGAACTCAAGAAAAAAGACACTGAAAACTGGGTAACTCCAGAAACAATACAGACTTTAGATGAACTAGATGAAGCCTATAAAATTATGAAAAGCGACCTTTTGGAAGAACAAAATCCGAAAGTGCTTATCGATGAAATGCTTGAAAATCTAAAACTGCGTAAACAAATTTTGGACGAGAGCATCCAAATTTTAGAACAATCTAATTCAGAAACCCATCAAAATAACAAAACAAATGAAAAATCTATATAAAACCCAACTTGTTCTCCTTGCATTTTTATTACTCTGTATAGGTATAACACCATCGAATGCTAATAACTTAGATGACCCATACTACCAACCTAAGGAAGAAAAACAAAAAGTCATTAAAGCAACTTTTAGAGTAGATGCTAAAGATGTCTTACAGATAGCTAATAAATATGGACATGTCAATTTTAGTACTCATAATAAAAATGAAGTTTCTGTTCAAGTAACTGTTTTGGCGTGGGCGAGAAGCGAAAAAGAAGCTCAAAAAATATTGGATAGAGTAGAGATAGACCAAGAAAAAACAGGAGAACGAGTGCGTTTTGAGACCGAAATCGAAGAATCAAAAAGTGGCTACAACTGCAATGAAAGAGAGGGCTTTGAAATCAATTATGACATCAAAATTCCTAAAAATCTAAATATAGATGTAGATAATAAATTTGGTTCGGTTACACTCTCTGACCTAAATGGAAGATTAAATGTCAATTTAAAACATGGCAATTTCAATGCTCATAATCTAACAGGAATGCGCCATACTATCAACGTTGAATTTGGCAACCTTTCCATCAATGAAATCAACTCTGCTGATATTTACGTCGCTCATGGAAGTATAAACATAGATAAAAGTGATACAGATTTAAAAATAGATAGCAAACACTCAAATGTCAGAATTGATGAGGTAGGAAAACTAGACATCAATGCCAAACACGGAAACATGAGAATTGGAACTGTTTCACAGATAATGGGAGAAAATAAATTTGGTAGAATAGAGATTAGAAAAGTATCGAAGTCGGCTGTTTTGGTTCTCAAACACGGAAATTGTGAAATAGAACAAATTCAGAAAGGCTTTGATAAAATAGACGTAGAAAATGCTCACGGAGGAATAGAATTACGTTTTGATTCGGATGCAGCCTTTCAGTTTGAAGTCAGAACAGAACATGGAAGCATAAGAAACTCCATGCCAAATACAAATATTCAAAGACAAGAAGACGACGACCACGATAAAATATTAGAAGGAAAAACAAACGGAGGTAAAAATGGAAAAGTACGTGTCATCAATCAACACGGCAGCATCCGTTTGGCAGAGCGTTAGTTTGAAGTAAGGATAATAAATGCTTTAAGTAGTTTTATTTTCTCTTCATTGAGATTCAGATTCGATAAGTACTTTGTGCTTATCGAATTTTTTTATGCTAATAATAAACTTTACCACACTTTACAGCGTTTTCTTGTTACCTACACATAAAAACAAATTCTTATTTCCTATCATTTATTTTTTCCCTAACTTTTTGTTTTTATGTCAGATTCCACTCCACTCCAAAATGAAAAATATGCACTTGATAATTTAGAAATGCCTACCCAAAACATGGCAAAAACAGTTTGGAAGATATTTAGAAAAGTAAAAAAAATGTCTTCACAAACAGTAAGTGTTCTGAATGGCGCAGTAGGAGACAAATTTCAAGACTATTCTTTCTTACAACCTCTAAATATCAAGATGAATTTTTATCATCGTCAGAGTGCTATTGTATTAGATAAAGAAAGTTTAAAACAGCGTTCAAATTATTCCTACAACAAAAAACCTGCTTCAAATAAAGTTTGTATTCTTATTCACGGACTTGTTTATAATGAATCGGCTTGGCAGTTTAAAGACAGAAGTGATTATGGAAAAAAATTAGAAGACGATTTTGGTTGTACACCTTTTTATCTACGTTATAATACAGGCTTACATATTTCTGATAACGGACAAGAGTTAGCTCTTCTTTTGGAAAAACTATACAAAAATTATCCTCAAGAAATTCAAGAAATTCACTTTATTTGTCATAGTATGGGAGGACTTCTTATGCACAGTGCAGCCTATTATGCAAAGGAAAAAGGCTTAAAGTGGGTAGAAAAAGTTGAAAATGTGTTTTTGCTTGGTACGCCACATTTAGGTTCATTCTTTGAGCGCTTTGCAAATGTTACAACTAATATTTTAGAGCATGTTCCCAACTGGCAAACTCGTTTGGTAGGAAAAATAATTAATCTGCGAAGTGCTGGAATAAAAGACTTGCGTTATGGTTATCTGATGGAAGAAGACTGGAAAGATAAACATCCAGATGCTTTTCTAAAAAATACAAAAAATGAAGTTCCAAAATTAGAAAATGTTAGATATTTCATTATATCAGGCAGACTAACTAAAGAAGAAACGCATTGGATAAACTATTTTTTTGGAGATATTTTAGTCAGTACAAAAAGTGCTAATGCCCACTTTATAACATTAGAAAAAATAGGCACTGAAAGTACCAACTCATTTCAGTTTGCAACAACGCATCATTTCAAACTCTTGAAAATGCAGGAAGTATATGAAAAAATTAAGTTTTGGATAGCTCAACAGCAATAGGGACACTATCCCAATACTACTAGCTACGGTATTTTAGAGTTACTCCTTATTTAGTGTTTTGCTAATATTTTATAGAGCATACATTTAATATCTTACCCTACATTTGTTTTGTTTCTAATATGTGTTTTTATCTGATTGTAAAATACATAAATTTTTTGTTCGTTGATTTATGATAAATCAAGAATGTTTTTCTTTAAACTTCAAACTAAATTATCTGTTTATCAGTACTTATTAGTGTTATAAATAAGAAAAATTTGTAGTTTTGCATTCTCATAAAGTTTTACTATTTAAATAAAGATAATTTAATGCAAACTATGGATAAAAATTTACTTTCTTCGGTGTTATGTTACATTGCTTTCGTTCTGCTTTTTACTTCTTGTAATGAAATAAGCGAAGGTACATCTGTTAGAAGAGATAAATGCAATGCACCAAAGTGTTATATATCAGCACTTGAATATACAGATAGTTTAGGTAACATCACAGAATCTTATGCTTGGGAATACAAAACAATAGGGGAGGAAAAAGTACTACACAGAAGACACGGAATATGGGAAACTGACCACGACTATATAGAATACTTGTATAATGGAGCTGGACAGATAAGCCAAGCTAATATTATAGAATACGACACTATCCTAAGGGTAAGTTACTTTCCATCCTACAACGAAGCTGGAAACTTGAAAAGTATAGGAATTCAGAATTACTATCCTTTTGAACTCACTAGAATTAATTTTAGTTATAATGACCAAAATCAACTCATCGAAACGAAAACATTTATCGATGAGAGACTTGACCGTGTAGCTCAATACACAGGACATACATCTTCATATCAAGCAACTGAAAGAATTATAAATGATAGAAGTGGTAGAACAGTATCAAATCAAAAGTTATCTTATGGTAATTGTTCCAATTTTACAATATTCCCATCAGAAAACGTAGTACAGGCAGTGAGTATTACTCAGCCCGAATTTCTATCTGCTGCAAGCTGTAAAAGGGGATGTCCAGTATTATACAAAACTTTGAATGACTCTGAAGGTAAAACTATCTCTACTTGTGAATACAGATACCAAGTAAATGGGCTATTGAAAAATTATGAAATAAAATATGCAAATGATTCTATGCAAACCATATTTATACGTTATGAGTGCGATTAAGTATATCTAATCAAGTCCGATGCTATAAATAAGCTTGTTTTTTGCTAAACAGGCTTATTTTTTTGAGTTATTACCTCAGCCTTATAAGAAGTTAAAATACTTATAAAATATATCCATTGATTGGATTTATCACAATAAATAGTGTCTATTTATCAGTTTGGACTGATTGATGTTTTAGATATTAGCAGAAGCTAAGATACTTCTTGAATTTGACCTAAATAATAAAATTTACGAATTGATATATACTCTTTCATTTGTATTTTTGACTAGAGTACTGGACATGAGATAAGAAGTTGTTGGTGTCGCTGTCGCTTAAACACAAAGGAACGGCACTTTTCCCTGTTCTGTGGCTTACAGAACAGCAAGTATCTATTGATGTGCAATATTCTAATTTTTGACAAGTTGTATTTTAGTAAATAAGAAAAAACAAAAATTATGATTTGGTATATATGTATTGTTGGTTTTCTGTTTGGTATGTTGAATAGTTCAACAGAAAAATCACTTGCTTATGATATAGTTTGGCGCAAAAGTCCAGTAGGTACTTTGAAGGTTACTAAAGAACATATAGACTCAAAAACTTATTATACAAGTTCGACAAATATTGAAATGAAATTTATTAAAACCTTCAAAATCAATTATGAATACGATGTAGTGTACGATAATCAAATTTTACAAACTGCCAATGTAGATATAAACTACAATGGAAATCAGCATGCTCAAACTCAAACTCAGCTAAAAAATGGAGAGTATGAAGTTGTAAAAGATGGAGAGGTAGAAAATACTTTCAAGGCTACTGTTCGTTACTCAACTATTTCTATGTACTTTGAAGAACCACTTAAACTCACTCGTTGCTATTCAGAACAAGAAGGAGGTTTTAATAAAATTATTCCTCTAGGAGAACATAAATACAAAAAAATCAATGCTAGAGGCAAAGAAAGTATTTTTACTTATAAGAATGGCATACTAGAAAAAGCTGAAATTGATGGAGGCATTGTAAGTTTTGATATGGTTAGAAAATATAATTAGCACTGTTTACGGTTTTCATCTATATTAATCTTTTACTTAAAATTCATCGGCTACTGTCTCCAAACCAATTCCCCTAGAGCCTTTTAGCAAGACAATACTTTCATTAATTGGATTTTTTTGTAAGTAATCAGCTAATTCGTTCTTATCATTGAAACTCATAATGAGGCTAGAGATAAGATTTCCTGCCGTTTTAGCTTTTGTAAAGTCTTTTCCACAGACTATAAGTTTATCAATCTTGAGTTGAAGGGCAAAATCCAAGATTTCTTTGTGTTTAGAAAATGATTTTCTGCCCAGTTCAAACATATCGCCCAAAATGGCTACCTTTTGTTTTTCTTTACTTGGCATTTCCTCCAAATGTCGTAGAGCTGCTTTCATACTGTCTGGATTAGCATTGTAGGCATCTAAAATAAGAGTGTTTTTGGTATTGCTGCGCTCTTCTACTTGTGAACGATTGTTTTTAGGCAAATACTCTGAAATACCTTTATTCATTTGTTCATTTGAAAGTCCAAAGTATTTTCCACAAGCAAGAGCAGCCAAAATATTAGAAAAATTGTAAGCACCTATAAGTTGTGTCGTAATTGGGTTATCTTTTTCATCTTGATAAACGATTGTAGGTACAGATTGTAAAAGTTTTGCAGAGTAATAATTTTCTTGGTTATCTGTTCCATATTGTATTACTTTTTCCTTCTCAAAACGCTTGGTCATATTCATCAAAACATTATCATTACTATTGATAAAAACAGTTCCATTATTTTTAATTAATGACTGATAGAGTTCCGTTTTGCCTCTCAAAACACCTTCATATCCACCAAAACCTTCCAAATGAGCATTGCCAATATTAGTAATCAGACCATGACTCGGCTCGGCAATACTACAAAGCTCTGCAATGTCGCCTACTTTGTTTGCCCCCATCTCTATAATGGCAATTTCTGCCTCTTGTGGTATTCTTAGCAATGTAAGAGGAACTCCAATATGATTATTGAGATTACCTTCAGTAGAATAGGTTTTGAATTTTTGTGAAAGAACAGAACGCAAAAGTTCTTTGGTAGTAGTCTTGCCGTTGCTACCCGTAATGCCTATAAATGGAATAGAAAACTGTTTTCTACGGAAATTAGCGAGCTTTTGAAGCGATTCTAATACATTTTCTACTAACAGATAACGATTTTTATGAGCTAATTTTTTAGCATTGTGTTCATCTCCTATACTTGGAATTACACTCTTATCATCTACAACAACATGAGAAGCTCCCTTTTCTAAGGCTTGATAGGCAAACTTATTTCCATCAAAATTATCTCCTTTTAACGCAAAAAAAAGTTGGTTTTCTTTCACACTACGAGTGTCTGTCGAAACGCCTGAGGATTCTAAAAAAATTTCGTATAAGATAGGAAGAGTTGTCATTTGTAAAACGAATTTAAAACTAAAAATGATGAAAGAGCCTTTTTGAATAAATCAGAACAAAAATACAAAAACAAAAATACTGACTTAGAATCATGACATCTAAATAATACAAAAAAATGGTATCTTACTCTTTTCTAACTCAAAAAAAATAAGCAAGTTTTTAAACAAATAGTTGTATGTACAATTATTTATCTTAACTTTGTGTGTATTTTACAAAACTTAACCTCATTCTTATTATGAAACGTATTTCATTATTTGCTAGTGCTATTTTAGTAGCAAGTTCATTATCATTTTTTACAAGTTGTAACAATGCTCCTAAAAGCCAAGAGGCAGAAGTAGCAGATACAGTAGCAACAGTTGATACAAAAGAAGTTGTTGTTGCACAAAAAAATCTTACTGTACTTCCAGACCAAAGTGCAGTTACTTGGATTGGTTCAAAACCAGGTGGGCAGCACAACGGAACTATCGGTATTGCAGAAGGTTCTAATCTCATGGTTGATGGTGGAAACCTAGTTGGTGGTGTTATTACACTTGATATGACAGATATTACTGTATTAGATATTGAAAATGCAGAAGATAATGCAAAATTGGTAGGACATTTAAAAAATCAAGATTTCTTTGCTGTGGAAACATACCCTACTTCTGTTTTCACTATTGCTAGTGTAGAACCAGTAGATGCTGCTACTTTAGATATTCCAGAAGGAGAACACTCTACTGAAAACCCTACACACAAAATTACTGGTAACCTAAAAATGATGGATACTGAAAAAGCAATTACTTTCTATGCTAATGTAACTATGCCATCAGAAGGAGAAGTAAAAGCAAGTGCAAAATTCAACATTGACCGTACAGAATTTAATGTAAGCCACATGGCAGAAGGTACAGCAAAAGTAAAAGATAAGTTTATCAACAATACTGTAAACGTAGGTTTTGATATTACTGCTAAAGCATCAGATATGTAAAAGAACGTTTGTTTAGAGTTGTTTCTTGATTATCATAAAATGATTTAGAAACTAATTTTAAATTTTTTGAAGCCGACAAGACTATTTTAGTTTTGTTGGCTTTTTCTTTGAAAAAAAATCAGTGATTTCTATTTTCAGAAGCTCCTTTCATAACAAAATAGGTCATTTTTTATTGAAAATGTATTTTTTCAAAATATCTTCAAAAACTCTTCTTTTTTGACAACTAAATCTTAATTTTTACGTTATTATCCGTCATTAAAATAGTATGATTATTTATGATAATAATTGTATTACAAGATAACAAAATGCTTTATGGTGCTACTTTTCATTAAAATTATACAAGTAAAATATTACCATTCTTTTTTATAAGAAAATGATTCATCCTTCTACCGAACTTCGCTTTGTAAGTCCAGAAATTGGCTATGGCGTTTTTGCAAAAGAGTTTATTCCTAAGGGTACAGTTGTTTATGTAAAAGACAGCTTAGAAATTGAGGTAACTCCAAAAAAATATCTAAAATTAGATGAATATGCTCGCAGTGTAGTAAATAAATATTCCTACCGAGATGAGCGAGGATATAGAATTGTGAGTTGGGATGCTGCAAAATATGTAAACCATTCTTGCAATAGAAATACTATAAGCACAGGATATGGATTCGAAATTGCTCTTCGTGATATTCAACCCAACGAAGAAATTACAGATGAGTATGCTATTTTCAATATCGAACAAAACTTTGCTTGTGGCTGTGATTCAAAAAATTGTAGAAAGCGTATTTCCCCTTCAGATTTTGACTCTCTTTTTGAAAAATGGGATAATGAAATAAAAGATGCAATGAGCAATTATCAGAATGTAGAGCAAGCCTTAGAACAATATATCGATGAAAAGCTATTCCAAAAACTCAAAAAGTATTTGGAAACAGGCAAAGAATATAAATCTGTGTATTCATTGCGTTTAAAGAATGAAAAAGTTCTACACTAATAGGACTTTCGAAAAAGCAAAACAATATTGAAAACCCCAATTTAGATAAACAAGATATGTCTAAATAATTGCTCACTAACCCCATAGTTTACTACCACTATTGGGTTAGTGTTTTTTTTGTGAAAAAACTGATTATACTTCACTATTTCAAAACATATTATTATCTTTTAGAGTATCATGGTTTTTGCTAAATGTTTTTTCTGTCCCTGTTTTTGTAATATTATCTTATCCTAATTTTTTTCATTAAATGCTACTCTCCATTCCCTCTATTCTTAGCGATGTAGTCGTTATTTTGGCTCTTGCTATTCCTGTGATTTTAGTCTTATATAGAGTAAACTTGCCCAGTATTGTTGGTTTTTTAGTAACAGGTGTAATTGCAGGTCCTTATGTTTTGAAACTTGTTACTAGCCAAGAACACATTGATATTTTGGCAGAAATTGGTGTTGTTTTGCTTCTTTTTACCATCGGAATGGAGTTTTCACTTCCCAACCTTCTTCGAATTAGGAAGGCTGTTTTTTTAGCTGGTTCGCTTCAGCTTGTCTTGACAACCACTGTATTTGGAGCAATTACTTATTTTGGCACGTATGACTATCTTCCTATTGCTATTTTTTATGGTTTTCTTTCTACACTAAGTAGTACGGCTATCGTACTCAAACTCTTGCAAATGCGTGGAGAAATGGGAAGTCCACATGGACAGATTATTCTTGCCATCTTGATTTTTCAAGATATTGCTGTTGTTCCGATGATGCTCATGATGCCAATTCTAGCAGGGCAGGCAGATAATATTTTACAAGAAGTATTGTTGATGATAGCCAAAACGGCTGCTGTACTTGCTTTTTTGGTCTTGGTTTCAAAATTTGTCCTGAAGCCCTTCCTCAATTTGGTAGTCATGACAAAAAGCAAAGAGCTTTTTATTTCTACGATTGTCGTAATCTGTTTTTCAGTCGCTTATCTCACTTCACTTGCTGGACTTTCACTCGCTTTAGGAGCATTTTTGGCTGGCTTGGTAATGTCTGAATCTGACTATGCACACGAGGCAACAGGTTATATTCTGCCTTTTAAAGAAATTTTTACCAGTATTTTCTTTATTTCTATCGGAATGTTGATGGATATTAATTTTTTGTGGGCAAACCTTATGGAAATAATATTGCTTACCGTAATGAGTATGATTATTCAAGCTTTTTTAGCTTTTTGGGCTGCCAAATCACTAAAAGTAACAGCAAAAACGGCTATATTGGTAGGGCTTTCCATTTGCCAAATTGGAGAGTTTGCCTTTGTTCTTGCTAAATCTGGAACAGAAATCGGATTGATGCCTATCGAACTATATCAGTATTTTCTATCTACTTCCGTTTTGACCATGGCATTTGCTCCTATTTTAATTATTAACTCTAAGAGAATTTCTCATTTCTTGATTTATAGACTTCCTAAGCCAAAATTTATAAGTAATTGGGCAACCAAAAGAGTAAGAATACCAGAGTTTTTAGAAGAATTTAAAGACAAAAACTTAGAAGACCATATCGTAATTATAGGTTTTGGATACAATGGAAAAACGATTGCAAAAGCTGCACGCCTTTCTAATATTCCATTTATTATCATCGAAACTGACCCTAGACGAGTAAAAAAAGATAGTGTGTATAGAAAAAATATTCTTTTTGGCGATGCGATGAATGAGGAAGTACAGCATGGAGTAAATTTTAAAAAAGCTCGTATTGTTGTGATTACACTAACTGATTTAGAAATTACGAAAGTCTTGACCCAAAAGATAAAACATTACAATTCTGAAGTAGCTGTTTTGGTTCGAAACAAAAGAGCCAAAGATGTGGCTGGTATTGAGAAAGCAGGAGCAGATATTGTTGTAACAGACGAACTAGAAGCTAACTTAGAACTCTTTACACAAGCCCTGCAATATTATTACTTACCACAACGAGAAGTGTATAGCTTGATTTCAAAAATTAGAGAAGAATTGATTGATGAATAACAACACCAATGATAAGTTGTAAATTATAAATGGTAAATTAGGTCATCTTTTATTTAGGATTTTCGCAAAAGCAAAAAGCAACCAATATTTTGTCAAAAAATAATTTTCTGAAAGTCCTCTTATTTTGAGTTAGGAATTTTTAATTTTACCTAAAATGTTCAAACAAAGCTTTTCATTATTATTCAAAAGAAATAATGTTCAATCTGTCAGTAAATTTTCCATTGTTAATTTTTCAATTTGCCTAAGTGTATTTTTACTCTCTTCCTGCGATTCTGGCTCAAAGGATTTTATTCCTAAAAATCAAGGGACAACCACCTATACTGATGAAGATTTAAGTTATATCAAAGAACTCAATTCTAAAAGTTTAATCAAGCTCTCTAATGTTAAGGATAAAGAATCATTGAGTTCAAATTCGTTTCCTACAGATGAATTAAAAGATTCATTAGCTTTTGGGCAACTTTTATATGTGCCTGTCTATTCAGAAATTTATAGTATTGGACACCATCGAACTGAGCGTCTTTCTTCTACTTTAAGCATAAGAAATGTAAATCCTAATGCAGAATTTTACATTACTCGCTTAGAATATTACGACACAGAAGGGAATGTTTTGAAGGAAATAAAATCTACTGAATTGCCTATTAAAGTAAATCCTTTAGAAACAAAAAATCACGTCGTTGCTCTCTATGACGATAAGGGAGGCGTAGGAGCAAACTTTATCTTGGAATGGAGAAGTAGCAAAGCTATTGTTTCGCCAATGGTAGAAACCATTATGATTAGTACAGAATCTAACTGGGGACTTTCTTTTACTGCCGAATCAAAAACTATCGAAGAATATGGAAGATAATAACAAACAAGACAGTTCTAATTCTGCTCACAATCCATATACTATAAAAGTAGATATATATGGACAACAGATGGATTACCACCAAATCACGACACATAGCGATTATGTAGATTATTTTATGAAACGCTATATCGGACAAGTAACTTGGTACGACAAGAAAGCTGTTGCCAACAAAAATCTATTTATGTGGTATCAACGTATTGTCATTTTCTTGGGAGCTTTGATTCCAATTATTGTTGCTGTGGGGGGATATATTTCTTGGGTTAAAGAATATAGTGGTCTGATGAGTGCTATTATTTCGGGTGTTATTGCTATTGTAGCTGCTTTAGATAAACTCCAACAACCGATGAGCAACTGGTATAATTATAGAAATATTGCTGAAAATCTAAAGAAAGAACAGTATTATTATGAGTTCAAGATTCCTCCTTATCAAGGTTTGAATGAAATGGCTATGAAACGACTTTTTGTAGAGCGAATAGAAGGAACTGTTGCTTCTGATATCAATCGTTTCTTACAAGGTTCAAAAAATAAGGATGATGAAGACGATACTCCAACAGATGATGTTTTGCGTAACACACCATCACCTACACCCTAAATTCAATAAAAAAATGATACAGAAAAAAGGAGATATTCTTCAACTTGGCATTACTGGAGGTATAGGTACAGGAAAAAGTACAGTCTGTAAAATCTTCGAAACATTGGGAATTGCTGTCTATGATGCAGACACTCGTGCTAAAATGGTAATGGTTACAGATGATATTCTAAAACTAGAACTTAAAAAAGCCTTTGGGGAAGAAGTTTATCTGTCTGAAAATGAAGTTAATAGAGATTTTTTAGTAAAAACAGTGTTTTCCAATCCAAATGACAATTCTAAACTACAAATCCTCAATTCTATTGTCCATCCAGCCGTAGGACGTGATTATGCATCATGGTATGAAGAACATAAAAATAAAAGTTCTTATCTTCTGAAAGAAGCAGCCTTGATGTTTGAATCAGATTCGTATAAAGTGTTAGATGCTATTATTGTAGTTCATTCGCCTTTAGAAAACCGTATCAAAAGAGTTTTGGAAAGAGATTCGCACCGAACAGAGGAACAAGTAAGAGGAATTATCGCCAAGCAAATGCCAGAAGAGGAAAAATTAAAACGAGCCGATTTTGTGATTTATAATGATGCTTCTCATCCGTTGATTAAGCAGGTTTTGGAGTTGCATGAGAAGTTTCAATCCTTTTGATAGATATTATACTTCTTAGCTAACTGTTCTAGTTCTTTATTACCTTTCCACTTCTCTGTTCCTATCATTGATTTGATAAGAAAAATTAGTCCTTCTTCTACTCCTTTGGCTGTGCCAGAAACCCACGCATTTTTCCAAGGACTTTTTTCAGTAGGTAATTTATAACTAAAATAATATGTATCTGAAATTGGGTCAGCATTAATAGTGATAAAATCATTCAACCTCTTAGAGTCTTTCGTCTGAATACACATTGTATAGTGAGATGTAAAAACGGATAATTTGGTTTCAGTAACATTATCGTTGATGAATTTTATCAGTTTTAACATTACTTTTCCTGTCATTACGAAAGCCATCCCCACATCTTCATTTGCATAAAATTCTTCAATGGTTTCACCAGCTTGGTGTTTACTTCTTATTATTGGCATATTCTAGTTATTTATTTTTCGTAATTCCACATTTGGAGAACGTAACACAATACTATTTCCTTCTTTGATAGCTTTAAACTCTGCCAATCCTTCTTTGGGTCTATGAAAATTGATTTCATTAGTCTTTGGAAAATGAAAAAGCATATAGGAAAGACGGTTATTTTTGGAATATGAATAGCGTTTTTTCTCTCCTTCTGCAAAGATTTTTACTGTAACGACTTCATTTTTGATGTTTCCTGTATATTCTCCAATAAGTTCTTGAAAAGATATTTCTTCTGTATTTCGCTCTTCTGAAGAAGTTGTTTGAGTAGGTTCAGAAAGTATGATTTCACTATTGGGTTTAGAATAGGGCTTTGAAGATGAGCTTTTACCCAAATCATACAAAAAAAATCCTCCTCCAATCAGTCCACACAAAACGAAGATACCAATGATTATATAAATATATTTTGTGCTTGCTTTCGAAGAGCTTGTATTTTCTGCATCGTGATTTACTCTTCCAGAGTTTCTAGGCTGTTGTTCTTCTGGTCTGTCAAACATTATTCTTCTGCTTTCTTAAATTCTATTTTAGCTTTTTGGGTTACTCTCCAATACTCGTTTTCTTTGGTTAGTTTTCCTTTTTCTATTGTTTCAACTTTGTCATCTTCAAAAGAAGGAGAACCCACCACATTAAAGGCAAAAACAAAACCAGACAGTGAGCGATAAAACGAATTGAAAAAATTAGTTTTCATTTCTTTGTAGGTTTCAAAAGTAGCTTCAGTAGCTGAAATTTGATGGATTACAAAAATGCTGTTACTAACAGTCTTATCTCTTCCTTTCTTAAAGAACGTCTCATCATCTTCCTCATAAATATCTCTGATTGAAAGATAGGTTGTGATGGGAAAAGAGTTTTGTTTTGGTGGTTGTGTAACTGGCGCAGTAACTGTCGTTTTAGAAGCTGTTTGTTTTGCTAGAGTTGTAGGCTTTGTTTTGGCTTGTATTTGTTTTTCTTGTAGATAATTATTGAGTGCTGTTTGATTTTTTCGGATAGGATTAGGAGGTGTTTTTAATGGCTTCTGATAATTTTCTGCATTTATTTTTTCTCCAGTAATTTTGTACATCAAATCTAAAATCACTCCCTCACCTTTCACAGCATTATCAATTTTGAGATAATAGTTCTTTGCCTTTTGCGTCTTTTCAGCAGCACTTATTTTTTGTCCTAAAATAGTCTGTAATTCATAAATAGCTACCCCCAATTTTCGAAGGCGCAACTGTTCTTTATATTTTGCTATTTCTTGTTCGTCCATTTTTGATTATTTTTTCAACCATCAACGAGGACATAAGCCGTCGTTGAGGAGTTTTTATTTATGAAAATTTTACTCTCAAACGTTTTTTTACTTTCCAAACGCCGTCTTCTTTGATGAGTTTTCCTTTTTCTACTTGCTCAATTTTCTTTGCACTCTCTACAAAGGTAGAATGTTCTATCAAATGGTCTAGTTTTTCAATCGAACGAAAAATAGATTCAAATGCCATATCTTTTATTTCTGAATGCAATAAAAAATCTGCTTCTTTGGCTTGCTCATCTCCTTTACTATACGGACGAACGACAAAAATGGTGTTACTCATCGGCTTTTTTCGCTCCGATTTTACTCCCATTTCTTCCACATTGGAAAGCGAAACATACAAAGGTTCGTGGTAGTTTGTAGTGTTTTTAGAAGGAACTTCTTCTTTTGTCTCTTCTGTATTTGCTTTATTTGTAGTTTCTGCTTTGACTTCTTCTTTTGGCAACTCTTCTATTTTTTTGAGGAGAGTTTGTACTTCTGCATTTTTAGCCACTTCTAACAAAATATTTTCACTCTTAGCTTCTTTCTTTTTTTGTTCGTTAGATAGTTTTTTATTGGTAAGAATAGCTTGTAACCTTTGTTTTTCTGCTTCTATCTGTTCTTTAGTTTTATCTATTGGTGTAGGCTTGTTTTCTACTTTTGGAGTAGTAACAACAGGCGTTTTGATAGGCTTATCATCTCTACTCAAAGGGTCTTTCTTTACTTCCTTTTGATTTTTTCTAGGCTTTTCAGATTGTTTTTTTTTTGAATGTTGATACATCACATACGCACCCACCAAAATGGCTATCGCAGCAAAAATAATCCACATAATTGTATCATTTTCTTCCATTTGGCTGATATTCAAATCTATAATAAAACGACTATTTTTATTTTCTAAAAAAAGAGGCGAAGACATATTTGAAGCTAAAAACATGGTATCTATTTCTGAATTACTAAATCTTATTGAATCCGTACTTTTTACATCCAAGCCAAATTTATAGGTTGGTTTTTCGCCTTCTACAACGGTTTCAAGATTTCCTACAAGTTCTTTTTTTTCTCCTCCATTGATTTGATAAAAAATGTTTTGGGTAGCCTCTACTTTAGTGATTTCTTCTGTTTTTTCTTGTTTTGTAGAATCCTCTTCTACTTTTGTAGTGGTGTCTGTTTTGATTTCTGTATCTGGATTTTCCTTTGGTTTCAACTGACTGACAGCCGAATTTTTGATTTTAGTAAGACGTAATTTTAAATTTTGATATTGCTTATATGGTAGCTTGAATTTATTGTATTGCTCTCCAAAATCATTGGTTCTTTGTAGAATTTTTCTCTCAATCTTATCCAATGATTCTATACTTGAAGCCAAATCATTAGTAGAATATGTTTTTCTACTTTGCTTAACGAAATTTATATCATAAATATACCCTATGGTATTATCACTTAGTTTTTCTTGACTAAAAATTCTTTTCAATGACTGTGCCTCTACTCTTGGCTTTAGATTCTCTACATTTCTAAAAGTAGTATCTTTTAGTTTTGAAGCAGAAAACTTTACATTTTCGTCTAACTCATTTATTCTTTTCAGAATTGCCAGCGCAAACTCATAGTTCATTTTATCAACTGCCTTATGAACTACTTTTTGATTTTCTTGTGGTGTTTGAGCTATTCCATTTTGAGAAATACAGAAGAATATTCCTACAAAAAATAGAGATAAAAAAATGTAACGTGTTTTCATGGGATAGATTGATTTTTATTGTCACTTTGTAGGTTAAAGGCTTGCCTTTGACTATTTTCAAAAACCGTCAACGAGGCATAAAGCCGTCGTTGAGGATTTATAAATTACATATTTACTGTTTTATTTTTTGCCATTGCAAGAGCCAAATCTCTGATAATGATTCGCAATGGATAGAAAAAGAATGTCTCACGTACGGGCGTATAACCACCCGAAGCATTGCTACGCTCATAAATCATTCCTTTGGCAAGTTCTTTAGCCTTAATAGCTTTAAATCCTTTTTCAAAGGCATCTAAATTAGTTTCGATGTTGAAATCTTCAAAACGAGTTTGAGGATTTTTGTTCATATCTAAGAAGAGTTCTAAAAACTGGTCTAAGTTTTTATTGATTCGGATAGCAAGCTGATTTCCTGCTGCTGTTGGTCTTCCATTTTCATCAATAAGTTCTTCATAAGTTAGGTTTCGTTGTGGCAAAAGTTCGTCAGCTTTTGCATCAATTTCTCCCAAAAATATGGTATTTATATTTTGCCCTAAACCTAAGTCTTTATATGAGTCTGCAAAACTATGAATCCCACCAAAACAGGTCGCTTCTTTTGGTTCTTTAGTCATGTGAAGATTGATATTTCCACCAATTTCGAAAGTCTCTTGTGTATCTTGAGTTGGTAAACCACCTTCTAATTCTCCAAAGCCTTCAAAAACATTTTCCTCTTCTTCTGCTACATCAAAGCTATTTTCGTTTTGTGGTTTTGCATCAATACCCAATTCCCTATACTTTTCATAAGTTTTTTGAGCAAAAATTTCAGTAAACTTCTGCAATCCATTTTTATCTTCGCTATGGTCTAAAAGATTTAGATATTTTGAGCCTGTTCCACTAAAACAAAAATCTTTCGGATAAGGCATTCCACTCACAGCCAAAAGCTGCACAGCATGATAGACACAAGCAGCATAATGAAGCAAGAAAAGCAAGAGCATATCTTTGTCTTCGCTTAGTTTTTCTGCAAAATCAATATGTTCTGCCGAAAACATAAAACTAGACTTATCCCCAGAATCAAAACGCCCACTATCCATAATTTCATTAAAAATCATCTCAATTCGTGAGCCTGCTGCTTGGCTAATTCCTTTCTTTGTAAGTGCAATACGCTCTTTAAACCAAGGACGATATTTTGCCACAATTCCACCTTCAGATGACTGATTAGAGTCTTTGCTATCTCTTCCTTCCCAAAGTGTGTTTGCTCCAAAAAATGCAGAAGTGGCAAGTCTATTTTTTCCTCCATTAGAAACAAGCGCAATGTCTGTAGAACCACCTCCAATATCTATCGACACGACAGAACTACTTTTGTCTATTTTACCTGTCGCACGATAATAAAAATAAGGTGCTTCTGATTCATTGACGAGGCGAATGGTTACATTCTTACCTAAAATTTTTCGGCTGTTTTCATTCCAAACTTTTGTGAGTTTGTCAGTTAGTGTTTTTGGCAAACTTAAAGGCTTAAACCAAACCAAACGAGTTCTTGACAAATCACCACCATTCAAAATCACTTTGTTTCGAATCATGTGAAGAATTTGCTCAATAAAAACTTCTACCAATTTTGAGTTTTCGGCAGACCATTTTAAGTTCGTCGTTACTTCCTGCCCATGTCTTGCAATATCTAGGTTATCTTTTTCATATAAAAATCCGATAGCTGAATTTAATAAAACATCAAATTTGACATCGTTAGAGTGAATCAGAGCCGTTCGGATAGGAAAAGTATTGCGCCAGTTTTGATAAATTGCTTCTTGTGTTGGAGGATTTCCAATCAAATTTGGCATAAACATTCTATCTTGGAAAAATGTCGTGGCAAGTCCGATGGCGTTGTCATCAAAACTGTACCTTTCCAACATTACATGTTTTTTATCGGCTGTTGGCTTGTTGAGCGTAACGGCTTGCATGTCTTCCTCTCCAATAAAAAATGGATAGGTTTTGATTTTTCCTGCTGTGGCTGCGTCGTCTTCTGTGAAAGCTACAAATGTATTTGTCGTTCCAAAATCGACGGCTACAGTAAACGGTTTTGGATTCGTTCCCCTGTGTGGTGGTTTTTTCCAACGTGGCAGAACCCAACCTCTTGCTTTTTCGCCTGTTTTTCCTGTATAGGGTGTGATAATTTCTAAGGCATCAAAACAAGTTCCTGTTACAGAGTAAACTGAAAGATGTGAACCTTCTACTTTGCGTTCGAATCTACTTATTTTTTCGATAGCAGAATCGCTACTAGAAATTGGTTTTTCCTCATTATAAGCCACTAAATCATATTCTTCTACGTTATCTAGTTGAGAAGAAAGTAGCATTATTTTGTACATATTATCTAGTTCTGCATCGCCAGTACGCACAAAAGGATAAATACTGATAGAAAAAGGCGACGGAATATCGTCCATCGTTTCGTCTTTTCCATCATCTACTAAATTGATTATTTTTCCATTATTGGCGTTTCTTGGATTGCCATAATCATAAAAACGAGTAAAAGTAAGGAAGGCAGGACTGTTTGAGTTTCCTTTAATCGGAACTTTGAGCGTTACTTTAATATTCCCTTGTTCAGATTCTACTTCCTCAATCGTAAGGTTATCAATTAGGGTTTCTTCATCAAAAAACTTGAAATACAAATCCGTTACAGGCAATAGAAAATCTACATTCTGAGCGTGAATATGATTTTGAGGAACAACAAACGTATCTGGATTAATCAAATACGGCATTCTGACTAAATCTTCTGCTAATAAGTCTGTCGTAACCAAATACGGATAATTGTAGCCAATTTGTGGCAAGTTTCTATCTGCCCACTTGTTTTTTGGTAATGAAAACTCTACTTGTGTTTTATTGCTCCACGGCTTTCCTTTGAAATAATTGAAATTTGGATTATCAAATCCTTCTTGTAAAACCAAAGGCAATACTTTTTTAGAATTGCTACCTTCTCCAATTTCCAAACGAGCTGTTTTTTCTTTCGAAGGACTTGGTTTTATCAAATAACTACTATCCAAATCGCCATCTGTAATGATTGGCGCACAACTTTTCCAAGCTACTCTTTCAATACGTGGGGTTTTTCCATTAATGACAACATCTTTATAATCCATTTCGAAAGCTCCCATTTTGGAATTTTCGTCGTAGATTTCTTTTATTTCACTGCCTTTTGCTGTATGAAATTTCTCTTTTTGGATACGCAAATATTCGTGTACATTATCCATTTGGTTGAGAAGTCCTTTATGCAAATAAAACAGACGATGCATATAGTTTTGAAACTCCATTGGACGCTGATGTAATGGCTTCAAACCTGTAAACATAGAACGTCCGTCTAATGTCTTGATAGGACTAACCAACTCTAAAAAGTGTTCTTTTTCGTATTCTGCTGTTTTGGAAACAAAAGCAAAAGTAAGAGGTGAGGTAGAAATAATTGGCGTAGAATCATACGTCAGAATATAAAAACTTGGCGTTTTGCGCTCTCCTTGTAAGTCTTTACCAAATGGCGAAAGTTCTCCAGTAAAAAGTTCTAATGTCTTTCCCAAAAGCTGATGTCCATCATTTGATGATTCTTTGAGTGCTTTTGTTCGCTCATCGATATTCCATTCTATAAGTGAAAAATGACCGTTTCTATCGGCTTGTAAATGCTCTCTAAGGTTATAAATCAAATCTATCGCATCAAGGCATTCCGAAACTAAGCTATGATAAATGGTATTTCCTTCGTGTCCTAAACGATTAACCATTTTGAAAGCCACATCGTAGAGGTGCATCTGCGCAAAAGGTGTAGGAATCGAACTTGGTGGAATAGCTACTTTTGAGCCATTGGGATCGTCTATTTCCTCAATGCGTGAAGCATTGTAGATTTCGGTCGTGTGCCAGCCTTTTTTATCTGTATTTCTTTCTTTTCTTAGTGTAAGTAAATGACGACTGTTGTTTTGAGCCATAATTGAAAATGATTATTTTCTTTGTCTAAAACTTTGACAGACTTTTTAAAAAGCTATCAATAGTTTATATGAATATTTGTTTCAACTATTGTCAGAGTTTATAAGCAAACTACTGACAAAGTTTTAGGAGTTATATCTTAAAATATTTTGTGTAAATAGAGTCGGTTGCTCTGTCCATCAATTCTAATAGCTTATCAAATCCTTTTTTGTCCGTTTTAAGGCTTCGCACCTCATCGTTTAGAATTACATTGATTCTATCATCTGAAAGACGAGTATTGAAAAATTTATTGGCAAAACTTTTCTTTACTAGCTTTCCATGGTCGACGACCCATTCGTTCATATCTGTATCTACATTGAAAGGAACAAATTTTCTTTCCTTTACCCCCATTTCTCTAAGCCACGAATTATAATCAATCAAAAACTTCACTAACGGCTCAAACTCTCCATTTCCTTTCTTAAACGCATCATCAAAGTCATTTCCTAGCGTTTCCTTAAACCACGGCTGCGAATCTGCTTTTCTACCTAAATTATTATAGATATACGTCAAAAATAAAAACTTAATAATCGGTTTATGGATAATTCGGAGCGTATCTTCATCCAAATTGTAAAGAGAAAGTTCTTTAGTATCTAGTTCGATGGAACACTCGTGAAAATTACTATCTCTGCTAGTCGAAGCTACTTTTGTATCGTAGCCTTTTGGCAAACTTGTAAAATCTATAATTCCCATCGCAGCCATCATTTCAACTAGATGAGCTGCATTTTCTTGTATTTTCTCATCGTTGTTGTGCATTGCCAACTGACTATCAGCAATGTAGTAGAGTTCATCAATTCCCTTCAACTGATTTTCATAAAAAGACAGCGCAGCCTTTGTTTTGGTAATGAAAGAATTAGAATCTATAAAACTATCTCTATTTTCGTTGAGCTTAAAATAAGGCATCACACTTACAGCACCTTTTACGGCTTTCTGAATGTTGTCGCCAGCACTTTGTAGATTTTTGAGAAGCAATGGAAAACCAGATGCACCTGTTCCACCAAAAATAGAACTAACTAAAAAAATCTTATCTCCTGTATTGAAAACTCTTTTGAAAAACTTAAACTCTTCAGAATCTTCCAGCTTATTCAAAATCACGCTTCCCATACTGGGGTTTCCACGAAAGCCAACAGCCATCTCACTTTTTCGGTCTTTTTCAGAGAAAAACATCGATACAAGTGCTTGGTCTTGGCTGGACATATCCTTGTTATAGCCAATAAACTCTTCAAAGGTATTTTTAGCGTATTTACTAAAACTAAGCCCAAAAGAATTATCTATTTTTTCTGCATCATTTATCGTTTCGCTATGCAGTTTGCCTAATGGAAGAATTTCGGTAGAAAAAAATGAAGTGTTAGTAGTTTTGGCGTGTTGAAACATTTTTTCGTACTGCTCCAACATCATTTTTACTTTTCTGTATTCGTCGCTTGTTTCGTGTGGGTCTATCAGAATGGGAACTACTTTTTCAGCATTTATTTTTACGCCAGCCGAAAGAAGCATTATCAATGACTTGACTACTCTTGTTCCTGTTCCTCCTATTCCAAAAATGAAAAGATTATTTTTGCTGCTCATTGTTTGTTGTTTTGTATTACTCGCAAGATACGAGTAGTAGATATTTTTTATTTGAACCATCAACGAGGACTAAAGCCGTCGTTGAGGAAAATGAATCTAAAAAGGCGTTTTTCGTCCGTTGGTAGAAAACCATTTGAAAAGTAGAGAAAAGACAAAAAACAAGATTAAACCATAGAGTAAATTCAATACAGCATACCAAAGTGAAAGTGTCAAGACAGGTTTGAAGGCTTTAGAAAATGCTGAATAAGCAATAATAAAACTGACTACTCCAGTCAGAAATCCACTTAGTAGGAATGTTCTGAACCAGCTTCCAACGCTATTGTAAGATGAATAAAGTCTGTTGTAGAAAAAATAAAATAGAATGGCAGCCACAAAGGTAATAGCTAAAAGTAGCCACAAGGAAAGAGGAAAAACATCGTTACGCCACGTTGTTACAGTATTGGAAGGAATTTGGGCAACACTCCTCAAAAATTTCTCATAAATGGCTATTAAAAAATCTCTCATGAAAATCGATTACGAATTATTAGAATTATGAATTTTAACCGTCGTTGAGGTTTTAGAACCGTCAACGAGGAAGTATTTTTACAATGCACTTGCTGTAATGATATACGGATATGAAAAAAGTGTTTCATTTTCATGTGCTTCCTGTATTCCAGAAATAACACGTTTCAAAAGAACCGTTTTTTCGTTGCGTTCTGCATCTGTTTCATCAGATTCTGTATTCCAAGTTTCTACCCATGTAGGTAAGCTGTTTTGAAGCTCTAAACTTAGAGTAGTTTTGTTTGGTGTATCTACTGAAAAGGTCTGAATTTCTACAAAATGCGTATATTTTTTGGCAAGAACTACATCTTCTTTTGCTAGTTTGGACTCAAAATCTTTATACGTGTAGATTTTGGTTATGTTACTTTTTGAATTAGAAGAACGAACTACCAAGTTATTTTTTAGATACTCTAAATTTTGATGTTGTTTGGGTAACTTGCTCAAATCCAAGCCGATAGTATAAAGTAGCTTCTCTTCTTCTGAAATGTTTTTTGCTTCTGTAATTATATTCGGACAATCCGATTTTCTTTGCCAATAGGCATTCATATCTCTGCCTGACTGTGCCAAAATCTCGCCTTCCATTTTTCCATACGTTTTACCAATATGCAACTCTTCTTCAAATTTCATTTTTTCACCAATGAGTCTGTCAAGTTGTGCTACCAAAGGTTGTTTTCCCAACACCCAAACATAATACGGACGTTTGTCATTACAACAATTCGTAATCACTTGATTTGTAACTGTATAAAACTTTCCAGAATAATCTGACTTAAAAGCATAGACAGAAAGAGCTATTTCTGGACGTTTTAAAAACATTTCTCTAAGGCGTACACCCAGTGTTCCTTCTAGGTTCAAAACATTAGGTGGAGAGTATAAAAAATCTGAAACGATAACACTTACATCTTCTTGTCCTGTTTTTTTGATAATTTTTTCTACTAAATCTGGCAAAGTGGTAGTTGCTCCAAACTCAAATTCTGCTCTTGATATTTTTGAAGCTACGTCGTCTTTAGATTCAAACTCTAGCGTGGTTTGGTCGTCTTTTATGCCATAGAAATTTTTATTTTTTGCTTCTGTACTGGTTACAAACCACGAAAAAAGACTTGCCATTTGTTTCTGAAAGCCTGTACTTCTGCCTGTTTGCTTAGGCATATAACCCTTCATACTTCCAGAAATTTCCAAATAAACATTGAGATTATTTATCTTGTCAGAAGTGATTTTGAGCGTATCTTTTGGGCAGCCTGTGCAGGGGTCTATCAAATCAGCATTTTCAACAGGCTCACTAGAAATGCAGTTATCGATTACGTCATTTACATTGTCATAATCTGTATCATTATTAGTGAATAGCCAACAGGATTGTAAACCAAAACACAATACAATTATCATTAACCATTTACCAAAACCAACCTTAGACATAGATTTTATTTCAATTTTTTGTTTAGAGATAGAATGATATGCAATATGTCATTTTTTTGGAAGATAGGAAAGTAACTTATTACAATTTTCATTATTCTACAACCACCCAAAAACCAAATTCGGCAAAGTACCTAAGAGAGCGACCTATAAAACCCAAAGACTATCTAGCTATTTTTCTCTTTAGCGTACAAAATAGCTTTGTGTAACTTCTCTTTTAAAAGTTGTAGAGGAGGAAGAATTGTTAAATATTCAGCTACTTTGATATTGCTTCTTTCCAAATCTAACAACTCTATATGCTCTTCATTTTTTCCACTACATAATATCAAACCAATGGGCGAATTTTCTCCTTCTACTTTTTCATATTTCTCTAAGTAGCGTAGGTAAAGTTCCATTTGCCCTTTATATCCAGCCTCAAAATCACCTAATTTCAAATCTATTGCTACCAAAGACTTCAATCTTCTATGATAGAACAACAAATCAATGTAATAATCAGTATGGTCAATAGTAATACGTTTCTGACGAGCCAAAAAAGCAAAATCATTTCCTAATTCTATCAAAAAACGTTGTAAATCAGCAAGAATGGCAGTTTCCAAATCTTTTTCGGAATAAGTATCTTTCAAATCTAAAAAATCTAAAAGATAAGGGTCTCTAAATACCAAATCTTGATTGATTTGTTTCTCTTTTTTTAGTATCTCTAAATCCTTTTTTATAGTCTCGTTTGGTTTTTTGGATATGGACGTACGTTCGTATAACATAGATTTCATACGATTTTGTAAGGTACGTGTACTCCAGTTTTCTAGTTTAGACATTTCTATATAAAACTCTCTTTTCAACTCATCATCAATATACATTAACTTTCTTAAATGTGTCCAAGACAATTTTCCACTCAGTGCGTGGAAAATCTGTTCGTTGTCAAAAACTTCGTACACTTTAATAACATTAAACAAATTCGTTTTGCTATACCCACGACCATAACTAGCAGATAACTTCTCACTCAAATTCTCTATAACTTGTTTTCCATAGTTAGGCTTCTGATTGTTTAAGATTACCATTTTTATTTCTTTGCCAATATTCCAATACAACTTACTCATTATCTGATTTACACTTATTGCGACTTCTTTCTTGCTTTCCTCAATGAGTTGTTCTATGTTTCTGAAAAGTCTTTTTTCTATATCCTCCATTCTGACCTATAATTTTCGATTCAAAATAATAAAATACTACCTTTTTACAACCACTCAAAAACCAAATTTGGAAAAATTCCTAACAAAATAGCAAACGCAGTCAAAATGATAGCAATAATTTTTTGAGAAGTTGGAATATCCTGTAAATCTTGATTTTTAAGACTGTGATGCAATGAAAACTCGCCTAAAAACATGCGCTTGTATGTCCATAGGAAATAACTTGCTGTAAAAATAAGTGTCAAGACTGCCAAAGCAGAGAGCCAAACAGGAATATAATCGGATGAAAAAGCTCCTAGGAAAACAGTAAGTTCAGCAACAAAACTAGCAAAAGTAGGCAAGCCTAGTCCTGCAAAAAAAGCAACACCGACAAAAGCTGTATAACGAGGAAGTTTGTGGAAAAGTCCACTATAATTTGTAATAGTCAAATCATTAGTTTGTTCATAAAAAACGCCTACCAAAAGAAAAAGCAAAGGCGAGATAAGTCCGTGACTTACCATCTGATAAATTGCTCCATTTGTTCCTTCTACATTGATAGCAGCCAAACCTAGCAAGACAAAACCCATGTGTGAAACCGAAGAATAGGCAATCATTCGCTTTAAATTTGTCTGACCAAGTGCTAAAAATGAGCCATACAACATAGAGAAAACACCCCAAGCTGCCAGCCAAAACGAAAAATCTATCGCTACATCTGTAAGAACAGAAAAAGGCAAGCGTAATAGCCCATACCCTCCGACTTTCAGAAGTACACCAGCCAAAACCATCGAAATAGGTGTAGAGGCTTCTACGTGGGCAATAGGTAACCACGTATGCAGAGGTGCAATTGGAAGTTTGATAGCAAAACCAATGACTAGCAGAAAGAAAACGGCAATTCTAAGTGTATTGCCATCATAATCAAAAAGAGCAGAACCAGTAGAAAAATAATTTACATCTTTAAATGCTAACATGTCAAAGGAATGTACGACTTGAGAAGGTTCTAGCGTAGAATTTTTAAGTTTTTCGATGACTTCATCTACTGAAATATTTAGTTCTAAGGCTGTTTTTGTAATGTCTGTTCCAGAATTTACAATAATAATTCCAGCAATTAGAATCAAGACCGAACCAATAAGTGTATAGATAAAAAACTTAATGGCTGCATATTCTTTCTTTTTTCCTCCCCAAATTCCTATCAGAAAATACATTGGCAGGAGCATAAACTCAAAGCAGATAAAGAAAAGCAAGAAATCAAGAGAAAGAAAACTTCCCATCACAGCCCAAGACAGCAGCAAATAGAAGAAAAAATACAGACGAGAGCGAGTCAAAACTGTTTTAGAAAAAACAGAAGCTAAACCTCCTACCCACAAAATAAGCGCAGAAAGTCCGATAAGCAAGATGTTATTTTTATCAATACCTAAAAAATAATCAGCGTGTAGGATTCCAAATTTCCCCAAACTGATATGCCACCAAGTCAATTTTTCAGATAAAAGCAGATTTTGAGCATCAAGAACAGAAGCATCTAAATTTGTTTTTGCAAAAAATAGCATCACTGTTACCCAAAGAAGCTGAGTAGAAAGTGTACCTATTCCAATCCATTTATAAAAATGAGCTTTGTCTTTTCCAAAAGGAATCAAACACAAAGAACTTCCCAAAAGAGGAAACCAAAAAATAAGAGAAAGAATAAAATTTTCCATTCAGCAAATTTACTACTTTTCTGTTTCCTTTCTATTAAAGGTTTCAGCTAGTTTTTTCTTTTGTCGTTCTTGTGCCTCTGGTGTAGTGATGACATACACTGTTTTTCCATTTTCCACAAAAACGACTTGGTCAAAATCTTGCTTGTCAATCAAGGTTATTCCTACAAAAGGCGATGCTGACTGTACAGTAGCCAAATAATCATCTTCATAAAGCCAAATAATTTCTTTTTGAGAATATGTAATATGGTTGGTAATAATTTTTGTAGGCTTTTTTTCATATTTGACAACAGCCACTACAACTTGCTCTGCAAAATTAATATCATGTTTTATGTTGCCAAATGCTTTTTCAAAATCTTCTTTTTTGGTAAAGTACATAAAACGAGTAGTATCGTTTTGAGGTTGATAGTCTTTATCTTGATACTGATAACCTTCCAAATCAGCGTATTTCAAACGCTCCAAGTCATCATAAGAAGTAAAGGAAACACAACTGGAAAGGAAAAGACAAAAAATAGAAAGCGTAAAAAATATAGATTTCATAATTTAGTTAGAAATTGAGAATTAAAAATTACGAATAAGTGAAGTCGTAAAGTTAATAATCTAATAGATACAAATAAGTTAGTTTTTTTCGATAAAAATACAATCATTCTTCAAATCAAAATTTGTTTCTGTACTTTTGAAACATTAAATCTAAAATACACAGAATAAATATGTTAGAAACAACAATCCAAGAAAAAGTCAATCATTGGCTAGAAGGAAACTACGACAACGAAACAAAAGAAGCTATCAAAAAGCTCTCAGAAACTGACCTTGCAGATGCTTTTTATAAAGATTTAGAGTTTGGCACAGGTGGGCTGCGTGGACTTATGGGAGTAGGCACAAACCGAATGAATCGTTATACAGTCGGTGCAGCCACTCAAGGACTTGCCAATTACCTAAAAAAGTCATTTCCAAATAAAAAGGAAATAAAAGTAGCCATTGCCTACGATAGTCGTAACAACTCGCCAGAATTTGCACAGATTGTAGCTGATATTTTTTCAGCCAACGGAATAAAAGTATTTTTATTTACAGAACTTCGTCCTACACCAGAACTTTCTTTTGCTATTCGTCATTTGGGTTGCCAAAGTGGTGTGGTCTTGACAGCTTCACATAATCCGAAGGAATACAATGGTTATAAAGCCTACTGGGAAGATGGGGGACAGGTAGTTGCGCCTCACGATAAAAATATTATCGAAGAAGTACAGGCGATAAAAAATATAGAAGAAATAAATTTTGAAGCAAATACTGACCTTATTCAAAAAATAGACAAGGAGGTAGATACGCCTTACGTTGCACAACTTATAAATTCGTTAGCAGATGAGAAAACAAAAGAAGTCATCAAAAGACAAAGCGACCTTTCTATCGTCTATACACCGATTCATGGAACAGGAATTACGCTTGTGCCAAAGGTTTTGAAAGAATTAGGCTTTACTAATGTTCATACTGTAGAAGAACAGAATGCTTCAGACGGAAACTTTCCAACAGTTGTTTATCCCAATCCAGAGGAAGCCGAAGCGATGACATTAGCTCTCAAAAAAGCAAAAGAAGTGAATGCTGATGTGGTAATGGCTACCGACCCAGATGCTGACCGTGTGGGAATTGCAGTCAAGAATACAGAAGGAGAGTATGTTTTGATGAATGGAAATCAGACTTTTGCACTTTTGGCAGCCTATAATTTAGAAGCGTGGAAAAATGCTGATAAGTTAGATGGAAATCAAATGGTTATCAAAACTATCGTAACGACCGAACTTATCAGAGAAATAGCAGAAAAGTATGGTGTCAATATTTATGATACGCTCACAGGCTTCAAACATATTGCAGCACTGATAGAAAAGAAAAAACAAGAAAACTCTAACGAAGAGTTTATTTTGGGAGGAGAAGAAAGTTATGGTTACTTGATTGGTGATGAGGTGCGTGATAAAGATGGTGTGGCTTCGTGTGCAAGTATTGCACTTTTGGCTGCTTATGCAAAAGACCAAGGCTTCTCACTTTTTGAGTGGCTGATTGAGATTTATAAGGAATATGGCTTTTATTTAGAAGAATTAGTTTCCATTACCAAAAAAGGACAGCAGGGAGCGCAGCAGATTCAAGAGATGATGAAAACGTTTAGAGAAAATCCTCCAAAGACCTTAGCAGGAAGTAATCTTTTGAAAGTCTATGATTACCAAAACCAAACTGTTTTAGACGTACAGACAGGAACATATAAAGCAATGGAAACAGACTTGCCAACTTCCAACGTTTTGGCTTTCTATACAGAAGATGGTAGCAAGATAAGTATGCGCCCGTCTGGAACAGAACCAAAAATTAAGTTTTATTTTTCTGTAAAAGATGAACTCCACAACAAAGAAGATTACGACAAAGTAAAACAGTCGTTACAAGACAAAATTCAATCACAAATTGCTGATTTGGGAGTTAAATAATTTCTATTTTCTTCCTTGCTTAAAAATCTTCTCTAGGTAGTTTTTACTTAGAGAAGATTTTTTTGATAAAACTTAACAACATACAGACGATTTTCTCAAAAATATGGTTACCTTTGTTTTTGATAAAAAAACATACATAGTAAATATATTATGAAATCTGTCCTACCTACTATTATTTATCTTGGATTTATTTTATTTCCTCTAATAGCTCAAAGTCAAACTAACTTTTCCTATCAAGATTATTTTCCCAAGCAAGAAATAGATTCTGTAGAGTGGTATTATGGTGCTATTACAAAAGAAGCAGCCGAAAAAATTGACACTACTCAAATAACACCATCTAATTTGAAGGTGTATTTTAGAAATGATGATTTTCCCTTTCAAGATGCTACACCTTTACTAAAAAAATATTTTGAAAAACGAGCTACCATAACAGAAACTTCTGATATTCAAGAGCTAATAAAAGTTTTTCCATCAAATAGCTGTGAGAAGTATGCTGTTAGTCGCTGTGGTGCGATTTATAGAGATATTTTAGTTTTTTATAAAAATGGCGTTGCTGTTTCTGTATTGAAAATTTGTTTTTCGTGTAAAAAAGTCTGTTTTGTAAGCAGAAATGGAGAGCAGGACAAAAATGCAAAATGTCTTTCCAATCCTCTTTCTATTAAAGAAATTGCAAGAGAGTTTGTTAGAAGAGGTTGGATAGATTTGAGAAAAGCTAGGTAGATTGTTCTTTTTACGCACTAACGTATGTGCTACAATGTAGATCTTTTTCCTAATTCTATTACTTCTACATTTGTGATTTTAGCATTATTTATTTCTAAACGTATGAGCGTTCTGATGTGGTGAAAACCGTGCTTTCCTGCTGCTCCAGAATTAAAATGAATCAGTTTTCGCTTATGGTCTGGCATTATCTTCAAAATGTGTGAATGTCCACAGACAAAAATATTTGGTTTGATTTCATCTAACTGCTTTTTAATTTCTGGTTTGTAATTGGGTGGATAACCTCCAATATGTGTCATAAAGACTTTCAAACCTCCACACTCAAAAATCTGATTTTTAGGATAACGAACTCTCATTTTTTGATTGTCAATATTTCCATAGACAAAAACAGTAGGTTTGAAATCTTCTAACTCATCTGCTACTTCTTCACTTCCAATATCTCCAGCGTGCCAAAGTTGGTCGCAATCTTTGAAGTAAGTTTTTACTTTTGGGTCTAAATACGAATGTGTGTCTGAGATAATTCCAATTTTCATTTTTATAGAAATTTTATGGTTTGGAGGCTCAAAAATAAACTCTTTATGAGAAAAAAACGTCTTTTGTTTATACTATCAATCTAAATGCGAAGAATCTGGTAGTTCGGACTCTTTTACCTTCAAAGAACTGTCTTTAAGAGAAGCCTATTTCATTTTTTATGTTTTGTATTTTGAAGAACCTGTAAGTGAAGAGGATGAAAATGAATAGAACCCAAAGATGGAGAAGCTGGCTGTTATTACAAAATTCAGCAGAAAGCAAGTGATATTTTTGTGAATTTCTATTGTGGTTGCTAAATATGTTTTTTAGCCGATAAGGCTTCTACATCAGAAGAATACTTTGCGCATTCTTGCCACAATTTTTATGTCTGTATGGGCATATTTGAATTGCCCCAATGACTCTTGCCTTGTTGAAATGATGCTCTAAACCAATTGAATTCATTGCCCTTTATACTTCCTTTTCATTTCTTAACAACCTTTACAATAAAGAGTGTTAATTATACAAAAATATAAATATGTAGCTCGTAACTTTGCAAACACTTCTACTACTTATTTTATTGATAGCTTATTGAATAGATATTAGTTATAAATTGAAAATGAGGAGTTTATAAAACAAGTAGTTCCTTATTTATACTGATTTTTTACTAGAAAATTATTTTTTGACCTTCCATTATGAAAAATAAAATTTTACTTTCTGTTGTTGCTGCAATTATTCTTTTAGGTGCTGGCTATGGACTCAATCAGTGGTTTGCCAGTATGCAAAAAGACCCACCAAAAAGAGTTTCCAAACCTCAAAAAACAGCTGTTCGAATCCAAGAGGCAAATCCTACTATTATTCAAGCTGAAATTGTTACTTTTGGTAGAGTAGAATCCGAACAACCTGTTGATATCGTAGCCGAAGTTTCAGGGAAAATTCGTGAGAGTGTCAATCTACAAGTGGGACAGTCGGTTAGAAGAGGACAAGTCTTGTTTACGCTCGGAAGAGAACCTTTTGAACTTGGACTTCAATCACAAAAAAGTAATTTTATGAGAGAAGTAGCGATGATTCTCCCAGATATGAAGATTGATTATCCTAATCGTTATGAAATGTGGAAGAGCTATTTTGCTAGTTTGGAAGTCGATAAACCATTACCAAAACTTCCTAGTTACGAATCAGAAAAAGAAAAAACATTTTTAGCTACAAAAGGAATCTTGACAAGTTACTACAACATAAAAGCACAAGAAGCTACACTAAGCAAATACGTTGTAATCGCTCCTTTTTCTGGGTCAATTAGTGAGGTGTACTTGCAAAATGGTTCGGTTGCTCCTCCGAATGGGAAGGTGTTGCGTTTGGTGCAGAATAGCCAGTTAGAGCTTAAAGTTCCTGTCGAAACAAGAGATATTCAATGGATAAAAACAGGAACAGAAGTAGAAGTAAGTACAGAAGATGAAACTCAACAATGGACAGGACGAATTGCAAGAGTGGGTGATATTGTCAATCCAGCCACACAGTCTTTAGATGTTTATGTCAAGATTCAAAAAGGCAAAAACCCTATTTATGCAGGAATGTATTTGAAAGCCAAAATGCAAGGAGGAACAATTCAGAATGCTATTGAAGTGCCTAGAAGAGCTGTTTTTAATGAAAATGAAGTTTATACTGTCAAGAATGATTCTGTTTTGAGTCTAAAAAAGGTTCAAATAAAAAAGGCAAACAAAGAAACTCTCATTATTTCTGGAATTGAAGAAGGAGAAAAAGTAGTTATTGAGCCTTTGATAAATGCTTATAATGAAATGATAGTGAAAGTATTAAATTCAGAAAGCAAAGCAGAAAAAGCAGAAAAAGCAGAAAAAACATTATCAGCCAATTAATGTAGCACAGACTTCTCACCTCTTTGTTCTTAAAAATATTAACTACTTGACAGACAAGATGTCTGTTCTACAAAATAAATTATGAAAAAACTTGTCGAATATTTTGTAAAATATCCAATATGGGCAAATGCTATCATCTTTACGATGGTTATTTTTGGAGCATTATGTTATGGTTGGGTAATGAAACGTTCCTTTTTTCCTGAAACCGACCCTACTACTATTTCTGTAGGAGTGGTAATGCCAGGAGCTTCGCCAGAGGAAATGGAAGAAGGCATAACCATAAAGGTAGAAGAATCTTTGAAAGGAATTGAGGGAATTAAAGAAATTACTTCCACTTCGTCTGAAAACAACGCCAGTATTATCGTGCAGTTGGAGCGTGGAGTAGATGCAGACGAAGCCTTAGCAGAAGTAAAAAATTCTGTGGACAGAATCAACTCTTTTCCTACCAATGCTGAACGTCCAATAGTGTTTAAAGTCAAGCCACGAAGCCGAACGATGTATTTGGGTTTGAGAGCTAAAGAAGGAAAAAATGTAGATTTATTTCTCTTAAAAAAATATGCTGAACAGATTGAGGATGAAATGTTGGCTTCAGGCGTAATTTCTCAACTCAATATTAGTGGTTATCCAGATATAGAAATTTCTATCGAAGTTCCTGAAGCAACACTTTTACGTTACGGACTTCGTTTTGAACAGATTGCAGCAGCAGTTAGACTCAATAACCGTGATATTTCGGCAGGAGCAATCAAATCTAAAGAAGAAGAAATTCTGATTCGTTCAAGAGCCAAAGAAAAAATAGCTGAAAAAATTGGAAATATTGTCTTGCGTGCTAATGACGATGGTAGCGACCTTCGCTTGAGAGATATTGCCACCATAAAAGAACAATTTGCAGATGTACCTAATGAACTTTATCTAAATGGAAAACAAGCTGTTTCCTTAGAACTTACAAAGTTGCAAGAAGAGGATTTAGAAGAAATTTCTATTTATGCTAATAAGTATGTAGAAGAGTTTAATAAAAAACATTCTGATGTAGAGATGGTCGTTTCCTTTGACTTCTTCGATTTGCTTTCTCAACGTCTTCAAATGCTTATCGATAACGGAGTTATGGGACTGGTGTTAGTCTTGATTTGTTTAGGGCTTTTTCTTAGTCTTCGTCTTTCGCTTTGGGTAGCTTTAGGGATTCCAATTTCTTTTGCTGGAATGTTTATTATTGCTACACTGATGGGAGTTACGATTAATATGATTTCACTTTTCGGAATGATACTCGTAGTCGGAATTTTGGTAGATGATGGAATCGTAATTGGAGAAAATATCTTTACTCATTTTGAAATGGGAAAATCTCCTCTTCGTGCTACTGTTGATGGAACATTTGAAGTAATGCCTTCTGTTTTTACATCAGTCTTGACAACGATTGTTGCCTTTATGCCTATTGCTATCGGAATTGAAGGTTTTGATTTTCTTCAAGAAATGGGATTGATTGTAGTGTTGTGTTTGGCTGTTTCGCTTGTTGAAGCCTTTTTTGTCTTGCCATCTCACCTTACACATAAAGATATGGCAGATACGCAAAGTGAAGGAAAATGGAGAGAAGGGTTGAACAAAGGCATTGATTTTCTACGTCATAAAATCTATGGAGCAGCACTTGCTCATGTTCTGCGTTTTCGTTATGTGTATGTTTTTGTACCTGTTGTTTTTGTGATGATTGTTTTGGGAATGGTCAATGGACAGCTTATCAAAGTTGTATTTTTTCCAAATATCCCTTTTGATAGTTTTGATGCCAGCATTGCCTTCAAAGCAGGAACACCAAAAGAAAAAGTTACTTCGTATTTAGAACGCTTCGAAAAAGCAGCTTGGGAGGTAAACGACGAACTTAAAAAGGAATTTAATGATGAAAAAAACTTTATCAATTATACTTTCAGAAATCTAGGCAGAACATCTGATGGAAGTGAAAACGGTTCGCACGCTGGTCATGTTTCAATTTCTTTATTAGATATGGATGATAGAGAAATAACCAGTAATCAAATTGCTGATAGTGTTAGAAAAAAAATAGGAGACATTCCTGAAGCAGAATTATTTACTGTGGCAGGACGAAATCGTTTTGGAAAGCCTATTTCAATTAGACTGCTATCTAAAAACAATGATGCTTTAGATGCAGCCACCGAAGAACTCAAAAGAGAGCTAGAAAATTTTGCTGGTCTGAAAGAAGTTACAGACAATAAAAGAGTAGGACGCAGAGAGTTACAACTAGAACTCAAACCCAATGCTTATTTCTTAGGACTTACTCATGCTGATATTACCAATCAAATCCGACAAGGCTTCTTTGGTGAAGAAGTACAGAGATTGCAAAAAGGAACAGACGAAGTGCGTGTTTGGGTGCGTTATCCAGAAGAAAACAGAGAAACTTTAGGACAGCTTGAAACAATGCGTATCAAAACCTTAGATGGTAAGGAAATCCCTCTTTCAGAAGTGGCAACTTATACCATTGATAGAGGAATTGTAGATATAAAACACTTCAACGGTTCAAGAGAAATTGCCGTAGAGGCAGAGTTAGAAGACCCTAACGGTTCGCCTGTGGACATTATCAATACCCTTAGAGATTCAACACTCATAGATTTGAAGAGCAAATATCCAAGTTTGTCGTATGAATTTGGAGGGCAGCAGCAGCGAAGTAGTCAGTCACAAGAATCCTTAAAATTTGCACTGCCGATTATGCTTTTTGTGATTATCCTTCTAATTACACTTACATTCCGTTCGCTTAGTCAGTCACTTTTAGTAATGTCACTGATTCCTTTAGGGCTATTTTGTGCTGTTTTTGGACACTTCTTTGCCGATAAGCCTGTTTCACTGCTTAGTTTGTGGGGAATTTTGGCACTCTCTGGAGTAATTATCAACGATGCCGTGGTTTTGGTAAGTAAATTCAATTCCAATCTTCAAGAGGGAATGTCTATGAAAGACGCTGTTTATAATGCAGGTATTTCTCGTTTTAGAGCAATTTTGCTGACAACAGTTACAACTGTGGCAGGACTTGCTCCTCTGATTATGGAAACGAGTTTCCAAGCACAATTCTTAATTCCTATGGCTGTTTCAGTAGCGTATGGAATTGGATTTGGAACGTTCGTAATCCTACTGATTTTCCCTGTTATTCTGCTTGTGGTAAACGATATGCGTAGAATGATTGTCTATACAAAACGTTGGGTAAAACATACGTGGAAAGGACACAAAGGTGAAGTAGTTTATCCAACTTCGGAAGAAGTAGAGCCAGCTAATCGTGAGCTTTTCCGATTGAAAATTATGAAGGAGATGGAGTAGTTTGTTTCAAATATTTAGTAAATTACTCTTATGAAAAACATATTTATCATAGCGTTATTTCTCCTCATTAGTTTGTCTCTAAAGGCACAAAATATCCCTATTTCTGATAGTTTGATACACAAAATTAGTGTTCTAAAATTTGAAGAGTATGCAGAGAATGTAGAAGAACATGAGCAAATAACTCAGCAATTATCAAAAGAAATAGTTGGTTATACAAATCAAAAGAAAGATTCAGTATTTGGAGCTTTAGTAGTTCTTTATGATAATTTTGATGCAGATAAAGACAATGAGTTAATTATTTTCATGGGATATGTGTGGGAGTCTGAAATTTTGACTTTTGATAAAATCAATAATCAATGGTTTCTAATTTACAGGGAAGATATTACTTTAGGTAATAGTCTAGATTTAGATTATGGTATTAATATCATCCAAGATACACCACTAATTAGAGTAAAACATCGTCATGGGAGTGGCACAGGCATGTATGTTGATGAGTATTTATTTTATAGATTTACTCAAAGTGGATTCAAAAAGGTTTTAACTTTAGGAGGAAAGCATTGGGTAAGTTCAGGAAGTATTCTTTATCTAAATTTTGATTTGCATACTCAATTTTACACTCACTCTTCTGGTGAGATTGATGCTATTATAGAGAGTAAATTTTATCTTCCTTATAAAAGTGAAACTAGAGAACTATCATCCATAATATTATTTGAAAAAACTGTAAAAATCAGTTTTGAGTGGAATAAAGAAAAAGAAGAGTATCAACCTGTTTTTTCAAAAGAAAATAATTTGAGTGAGCAGCAGCAAGAGTTCTTATTGCTACAAAAAGAAAATCAAAAACTATTTTATCAGTTATTCAAATTGGAAATAGAGAAAGTGAGAAAAACTTTATCTGGAAAGAAACTAGATGTTTTAAATGAATGGATAGAACACATGGAGAAACAAACAAAATAAGGGGCGTAAGGAAACTTATGAAGCTGTATGAAGATATTTTTTGTAATTTATTGTCTGTCTTTTTTTATTCATTTATCATTTGCACAAGATATTCGTAAAGGAGACAACATACAGATGATTAGAAAAATGCTCAATAGCAAACAAACTAAATTATATTATACCAATGACGGTATGGATATAGGAAGTTTAATTATAGACACAACTCATCAGACTTATTATGCAGTATATCGCTATAATGGTGGCTATGAATATCAAGATATTGCTTTTTATGTATCGTCAAAAAATAATTCTTGGAAAGAAATAGTTCAAGACTCTACTTTGCAAAAAGGCTATGAGATTGATCCAAAATCTGAGGTTTCCTACTCATATAGTTGTGATAGTAGTCAGTTGATTTATTACGTACCAAATTATTTCAGTGCTAAATATACAGCGTTTGTATTGGAAGAGGACACCGTGAAAAAGGTCATTCTAAATCAGCGTTCTATGATAATGTGTTTTGAGAATGACCTTTATTATGATTTTCAATACTGTGGATGTGGTGGAAAATGTTATAATTCAACATTGTATAAGTTACAAGAGAATACATATCAACCTATATACACTTTTGAGTATGGCTGTAACCAATACATAACGATAACGAATTTAGACAACCAAAAAAGTATAAAACTGGAGTTTAACGAGGAATTATATCCCTCTAAGTCTGATATAATACAACCAATTTGGCGACAAGTATTGAGTGAAGAAATTTCGTTTTAATAATAACAAAAACTAACAAGGTTTACCTCCCAACATTCATACTCAATAGCTATATTATTACTATCATTCTGAAAGTTATGGTATTTCACTTGTTGCACTGATTGTTTTTTTTATAAAAAGAAGTATTTTTTGAAATATTTGAAAGTAGAGAAGTTATTTACCCAACTTATGAAGAGCTAGAAAAATTTGAATTTATAAAACACTCTAATAGCTATAAACCTGTTTAATTCTTTGCTTTTTCTAGGATGAAGTTGGCTACTTGATAATATTCAGAAATAGACCTTTGATTAGATACTTTTCGCTTTCCAGTTTTGAGTATTTGGATGCTTTTATTTTCGTAATCAAAAACATAAATCTCTTCTTTGAAAACTTCACTTACACCTTTCTCATATTCTATATTCATATCTTGGTCAAACTCAAAATCTTCTTCAATTTCAATGATTTTGATAATTTTATTATCATCAAAATAGAAAATTGTAGATAACCTTCCATATGAAGTTCCAATTTCTCTGTATATCTTTTTGATATTATCTTGTTTCCAATGTAAATTTATTTTACCACCTCCATCAAAAGCAGTTTCATAAACATCATTGGCATCTAAAATCTGTGGACGTAAAGAAGAGTTATAATCTATTGCATTTGTAATTTCATCAATTTCTTTTTTGCTATATTCTTTTAGAGTAAAAGCTGAAAACACTACCAATAAAAGCGAAAGCACTACTACTATTTTTTTCATAGACTGAAAGAATTATAATTTCTAAAAACATCTGAATATGCTAACAAAATAAGCATATTTTTTCGTAAATTCGTAGAGAAAAACGAGATAATTATCATTTGCCATTGTTGGTGTCCCCACCAACGATAAACTCTATTCTCTATGTACCTCATCTTCGATACCGAAACTACTGGGCTTCCTAAAAACTTCAATGCTCCTGTTACAGACTCTGACAACTGGCCTCGCTTGGTTCAGATTGCTTGGCAGTTGCACGACAACAAGGGAAATCTACTTTCTGCTCAAAATCACATCGTTTATCCAGACGGCTTTACCATTCCCTTCAATGCAGAGAAAGTTCACGGAATTTCTACCAAAAGGGCGCAAGACGAAGGCAAACCTCTTTCTGATGTACTAAATAAATTTGCAGACGACTACGACAAAGCTGATGTTCTTATCGGACACAATGTAGAGTTTGATGTGAGTGTAATGGGAGCAGAGTTTTATCGTGAGAGTATTGAGCGTGGCTTTATGGAGAAGGAAACGCTCTGTACAAAACTCACTTCTGTAGATTTTGTAGCCATTCCAGGGGGAAGAGGAGGACGCTACAAGTGGCCAACACTTACAGAACTTCACACCAAACTTTTCGGAGTTCCATTTGCCGATGCTCACGATGCAGCCTATGATGTAGATGCAACAGCAAAATGTTTTTTCGGACTTTTACAAAATAAAGTTGTTCCGACAGTTGAAGATATTACGCCAGAGATGGTGGTTTATGAAGCTCCAGAGCTTGATGAGGCGAATTTCCAACAGATTCAGAAAAAAAGCAAAGCCAGCGACCGACTAAAAAAAGACAGAAAGCTAGATGAAATTTTGCCTTTTGTGCATTTGCACACACATTCACAGTTTTCGATATTGCAGAGTACGGCAAACGTAAAAAAAATAGTTAGTAAAGCAAAAGAAATGGAAATGCCAGCCGTAGCAATTACGGACACTGGAAATATGCATGGAGCTTTTTATGCTGTTGGGGAAGGGGAAAAGTTAGGAATAAAAGTCATTATTGGAGCAGAACTTTATCTTACAGAAGACAGACACAAACATAAGTTTACCAAAGACAATCCAGACCGAAGAACCAAACAAGTGTTCTTAGCCAAAAATCAAGCAGGCTATCACAATCTTGCCAAAATGTGTTCCTATGGCTATGTAGAGGGCTATTATGCAGGCTATCCACGTATTGATAGAGAACTTGTTGTAAAATATAAGGAAAACGTAATTGCTACAACAGGAGGATTAGGAGCAGAAATTCCAAATTTGATTTTGAATGAAGGCGAATTGCAAGCAGAAGAGGCGTTTCAATGGTGGTTAGAAGAATTTAGAGATGATTTTTATATTCAACTCCAACGCCACGGACTAGAAGAAGAAGAGCGTGTAAATGAAGTTTTATTGGGATGGGCAGATAAATACGATGTAAAATATTTTGCTTCTAACGATTGTTTTTACCTCAAAAAAGACGATGCTGATGCACACGATACGCTTTTGTGTGTGAAAGATGGTATTCCGAAAAGTACACCTGTAGGGCGTGGGCGTGGCTATCGTTTTGGTTTTCCAAACCATGAGTTTTATTTCAAATCTGCTGAAGAGATGAACCAACTTTTTGCAGATTTGCCAGAAGCCATCGAAACTACGATAGAAATAACTGAAAAAATAGAGCCTATCAAACTCAAGCGTGATATTCTTCTTCCAAAATATGAAATTCCATCAGAATTTGCAGATGAAGATGCTTTTTTGGCTCACTTGGCGTATGAAGGTGCAAAACAGCGTTATAAAGAAGTTACTCCAGCCATTAAGGAACGCATAGACCACGAACTCAAAATTATGAAGGATATGGGTTTCCCTGGATACTTCTTGATTGTACAAGATTTCATCAATGAAGCTCGTAAGATTGGCGTTGCCGTAGGGCCGGGGCGTGGTTGCTTGACAGCTGATGCAAAAGTGGTAATGCACGATGGAACGACTAAAAATATTTGTGATGTCCAGATTGGAGATAGAGTAATTACAGAGAGTGGAAAAATTAGAAGAGTAAAAAATACGTTCGTTTATCCTACCAACAATAAAGAGGAATTAATCAACATAAAAACCTATTACGGAGAAACGCATGGTATTACACTTACCAAAGACCATAAAATTCTATCAGAAGCACAAGTTTTTCCAAAAAACTACGAAAACTGGGCAGAAAGCACTAAAAAGTCAAGGTCAAAACCACGTCCAACAGGTAATTTAAAGTGGAGACAAGCACAAGATATTTCAGAACACGACTGGCTTTTTGTACCCAAACCAAAAGTAAAAGTTGAAGAAGTAAAGGAGTTTGACTTAGCTGACTTGTGTGATAATTCACATCTAAATGATTTGCATTTTGATGATAAAACCATTTATCACGATGTTCAGAATACACTTTGCAATACTATTCAACGAACAAAACCACAGCAACGAAAAATTACTTTAGATAAAGATTGGTATAAGATATTCGGAATTTTTACAGGAGATGGATGGATACGAAAAAATGAACGTCCAATGATTGGATTTGCCTTTCACCAAAACGAAAAGGCAAGTCTGAATTTTGTAAAAAATAAGTTTGAGGAAATAGGCTGCGAAGTAAGTGAAAATCATTCAAAAACTAGAAAGTTGATTCAACTTTCAGTAAATAGTAAGCCTATTTATTTACTTTTTAAGAAGTTGTATGATGAATATGAATTTAATTCAGCGACTAAATACGTTCCTAATTTTATTTTATCTGCAAAAGAAGAAAATGTAGCAGCATTTTTAAGTGGATATTGTGCAGCAGATGGACATGAAGATGAGTATAAATTCAAATTTACAACTGTTTCAAGAAAATTAGCTGACCAAGTGCGTTTTTTGTGTTGGCGTATTGGTATTCCTGCCTCCTTGGGAGTAGATAATAGAATAGAAAAAAGAGAAGCCTTCAAAAATATTAAAATAGCTTATTACGTAACTATTCCAAAAGATAAACGCATAGGTAAAGCGAAAGCAAAGGCGAACTACATTTATGAACCTATAAAAAATGAAACGCACGATGGTTTTTTACTCAAAATACGAAGCATCGAAACTGTTCCTAACCAAACCTTAGTCTATGATTTTGAGGTAGAGGAAGAACATAATTATCTGACTTCATCATTTTTGGTGCATAATTCGGCAGCAGGTTCTGTGGTAGCTTACTGTATCGGAATTACCAACATTGACCCTATTCATTACAACCTTCTTTTTGAGCGTTTCTTGAATCCAGAACGTGTATCGATGCCAGATATTGACGTGGATTTTGACGACGTTGGAAGACAGTCAGTTATTGATTATGTGGTTAAAAAATATGGAAGAAATCAAGTAGCACAAATTGTAACCTATGGTACGATGGCAGCCAAAATGTCTATTAAAGACGTTGCTCGTGTGATGGAACTTCCTTTAGATGAATCCAACCGAATTGCCAAACTTGTTCCAGAAAAACCTGGTACGACACTAGACAAAGCCTTTGCAGAAGTAGAAGATTTGGAGCGCATTTTTAGAGGAAAAGATTTGCAAGGACAGGTTCTCCAAAATGCAAAAGTCTTGGAAGGTTCAGTCAGAAATACAGGTACACACGCAGCAGGTGTTATCATTGCGCCAGACGATATTACCGAATATATCCCAGTCTTGACAGCCAAAGATGCCGAACTTTTCATTACACAGTTTGATGGAAAAGTTGTTGAAGATGCTGGAATGCTCAAAATGGACTTTTTGGGTCTGAAAACGCTGACCATTATTAAAGATGCCATTGATTTAATTGAAAAAAATCATGGGGTAAAGATTGACCCAGACGAAATTCCGATAGATGATGTAAAAGCGTATGAACTCTATCAGCGTGGCGACACAGTCGGAACGTTCCAGTTTGAGTCTGATGGAATGCGTAAATATCTCAAAGAACTTCAACCTACCAATATTGAAGATTTGATTGCAATGAATGCCCTTTATCGTCCCGGTCCGATGGATTTTATTCCTTCTTATATCGACCGAAAACACGGCAGAGAAACCGTCGAATATCCTCACGAACTTTTGAAACCCATTCTTGAGCCTACTTTTGGAATTATGATTTACCAAGAGCAGATTATGCAGGCAGCACAGATTATGGGAGGCTATTCGCTTGGTGGTGCAGATATTTTGCGTCGTGCAATGGGTAAGAAGAAAGCCGAAGAAATGGCAAAACAAAAATCTATTTTTGTAGAGGGAGCAAAGAAAACACACGGCATAGACAAGAAAAAAGCAGAAGAGGTTTTTGAAGTAATGGAAAAATTTGCTGCCTACGGTTTCAACCGTTCGCACTCGGCAGCCTATTCTGTGGTGGCATTCCAAACGGGTTATTTAAAGGCACATTATCCAGCCGAATATATGGCAGCCGTTTTGAGCAACAACATTAGCAGTATTGATAAAATTACTTTCTTCATTGATGAGGCACAGCGCATTGGCGTTCCTGTTCTTGGACCAGATGTAAATGAAAGTAGTGAGCGTTTTGGTGTGAATGATAAAGGACAAATTCGTTTTGGTTTGGCAGCCATTAAAGGAGCAGGAGAGACAGCCGTTTCGCATATCATAAAAGAAAGAGAAGAAAATGGCAAATACAATGATATTTTTAATTTTGTGGAGCGAATGGATTTATCTGTCATCAATAAAAGAACCTTCGAAGCCTTAACCTTTGCAGGAGGGCTTGACTGTTTTGATGACGTGCATAGAGCGCAAATTTTTGCCAAAACGGATACAGGAAAAACAAATTTGGAGCTTCTTTTAGCCTACTCAAAAGCACAGAAAGAGGAAGCTGCCTCTGCACAAGTGTCTATGTTTGGAGGAGCAGATGGAAAAGTGGAAGTAATGCGTCCTCGCCTTGCCGAAATAGAACGTTGGGCAGAAATAGATAAGCTCAACAAGGAAAAAGAAGTTGTTGGCTTCTTTATCTCTGGACACCCACTAGACCAGTACAAGATAGAAATGAAAACTTCTTGTACTTCTACACTTGCTAACCTAGAAAATGCAAGAAAAGGAGCAGAACTTAAAGTAGGAGGAATGATAACCGAAGTAGCTCACCGAAAAACAGCCTCTGGGCGAGATTTTGGACTCTTTACGCTAGAAGATTATTCTGGTAACTACAAATTTGCTCTTTTTGGAAAAGAATACGACCACTACAAAGGTTTTTTAGTACAGGGCGAATTTTTGTTGATTACAGGCAGAATGGAAGAACGCTACAAAAATCCAGACCAAGTAGAACTCAAAATCAAGAATATTTCACTTTTGAGTGATGTAAAGCAAAAGCCGATTTCAAGTATCAACATTGCTATCAATTTGCTTAATCTCAACGAAACGCTCATAATGGATTTAGAAAATCTTTTCAATGACTGCAAGGCTGGCGATTGCAAAATAAAAATGGAGTTTTTCCACCAAGCACCACAGCAAGGGCGTACTTTTGTCAAGACGGTTTCGCATCACTTACAGATAGAACCCAGTAGTAATTTAGTAAGAGATATTGAGCAGTTGGGTGTGGTTTGTCAGGTGGGGTAAAATATTTATCAAAAAAGCATTATAAAACTATTCTTAAAAGACATTATCTATTAAACTAAAAAATAAAATGAGTGAAAATAAAATAGGAGAAAGTTTATGGTTTGGCTCTAAACTTAATTATTCTATCAAATCTGTAAATGAAGGTTTAAAACTTTATACTGAAAATTTAGAAAGAGTTGAAAAGCTACAGGGTGATGAACCTATATTTTTAGATACAAGTATTTTATTAGATTACTATCAAATATCTATTACAGAAAGAAAAAAACTTATAGAAGTCATTAGTCGCTTAAAAGACAGAATAATCCTTACTTCTTGTGTTCAAGAAGAATTTTTAAGAAACAGAGTGTCTATGATAAAAAAATTCAAGCACCAGCTAGAAGAAACTTTACAAAAGAAGTTTGATATTCTCAAGGAGAATATTGAAGAGATAGAAAGTGGGAATATAAAGGGTATGGATGAATATTTAGAAAGTAAATTTATTTCAAATGATTATAAAGAAATCTATAACAGTATAAATTCAACTTATGAAGATTATAAAAAGCATATTACTGCAACAGTACCAGAAATACTAGAAAAAATTAA